>CALECP010000119.1 GCA_937949915.1 uncultured Anaerolineae bacterium | reverse complement strand
AATTAGTTACTTAACACTGTCGGATGTGATTTTCGGCAGTGTTTTTTTCTATCGTTTCGTTCAATATCTGTAGCCTATACAAGTGTCAATATAGTTGGTGGCACATATGCGATGGTCTTGCTCGCTCAGAATTTGCTGACTTTTGACGAATTACCCAAATAACCAAAAACGTTGCCATCATATCTGGTCTGGGGGAAAATGAAGATGTATAGGGCATTTACTACCTCGATCAATACAAACCGATGCCTCCGCCCAGCGTTGAAAAAATGATGGCCGCCAAGCTCACCTATCTTACTTGCAGGCTCGCTTACAGAACGTAAAGGTTGCTATTTTTCCCCATATTTCAAGATGACAAAATCTGCAAAAGCTGCATCGTGCGTGTTTTTGTGTCGCTTTCTGTTTCGGCCGTGGGCCCCACACAAGCAGGACAACCAGACCGACACCGACAGCCACGCACCAGTTCAAGCGCGGAAGCCAGCAATTGATGGCGCAACTCAAATAGTTTTTGGCTGAACCCGATCCCGGCGATTTGTTCATAGATGACGATGGTAGGGGCTTGGGTCAACGGGTTGCGCGTTTGGGCAGAAAGCTGAATATCCCGCTCGTCACACATCAAAAACAATGGCGCAAGATTGCGTAACACATACGCCAAGCCACTCATCGCGGAGCGCACTTCTACCGCTTGCTCGGCACGGCGGTGGCAACTGGCGCACAATGTAACGAGGTTATCTAGTTGGTTGGCGCGAACGGGATCGTGGAAGCGGCGAAAGGGGATTTTGTGGTGGACGTGCAGGTTGTCGATGGCGGTGCAGGTGGTACACGCATAGCCGTCTCGCTGTAGGGCTTGCTTGCGCTGGGTTTGCCATGTCCGGCCGTAATCGTTCGGCCGTCCCAATACGCCGCGCTCAAACAATTTGTCAGCCACTTCCTCTGACAAAATCAGCCAATAGCCGACGCTATCATGCTCACGCGGGGGCAGGTCGATGCTGCCACGGCCGAGCGTTTCGTGTGTATAGCGGCGCACTTTGCGGTAGTTGGTTGCTTTGCTGACGACCAGCACATCCCCATACGCATGAAGAATGCCGTTCTCGACAATCTCCTTTTCGGCCGTCAATTCTCGAATGTCACTGCTGCTGCTGGCGCGGGTGTAATAATCGACCGAGACAGGCTGCACGTGCGCGATCCGGCCGTCCCAATCCAGCTCGGCTACCTGGTACGACTGCCCCCCATGCAGATAGATCGCGCCTTCATGCACCATTGTGGGCGCACTGCTGATGTCGATTTCGCCGATGGTGTTGGGGCGGCCGTCTGGCTGGCTGGGCATCGTTTGGATCACCACGTTGTCCGTTGATCCGGTGCGAAGCGACACTGAATGCGCGGGGGGATGTTCGCCCACCCAGTGATAGCGATTGCGCGTTTCGTGCAACAATCCTTCGCTTTGCAGGAAGGCGAGTAGCTGTTCGGCCGTGCCAAAGTCGCCCCATGTTTCGGTGCTTTCAAATGGCAATTCGTAGGCGGCGCATTGCAGATGATTGAGTGTGATCGCCAAATTATCAGGGTTGATCAGCGCGTGTTCGGGGCTACGGCCGAACAGGAATGCGGGATGGCGACAAATGTATTGCTCTAAGGGTGTGTTGCCTGCGATCAGCACGGCCGCTGACACCCCATCGCGCCGCCCCGCCCGTCCCGCCTGCTGCCACACGCTGGCAATCGAGCCGGGATAGCCTGCCAATACGGCCGCATCCAACGCCCCAATATCAACGCCCAATTCCAGCGCATTGGTCGCCACTACCCCCTCGATTTCTCCCATCCGCAACCCTTCCTCAATCCGTCGCCGCTCCAGAGGCAAATACCCACCCCGATACCCCTCCACTCTTTCTTTCTTTACCTCTTTTACTTTCTTACTTTCAACTTTCTCACTTTCAACATAGTCTCTTAAATACCCCAACAATAATTCCACCCCCTGCCGTGACCGCGCAAAGGTGACAGTCTGAATGCGCTGGCGCAAAAACTGCCCGGCCGTTTCCATCGTCGTCAGCAACATGCTTTGGCGCAACCCTAGCTCTTCGTCGATAAATGGCGGGTTGTACAAAATGAAATGCTTTTCGCCACGCGGTGCGCCGTTCGCTGTCTCGTCTACGAGGGCAAAAGGTTGTTCGCATAGCCGTTGCGCGTGTGCTTGTGGATTGGCGATGGTGGCGGTGGCACAGATAAATTGCGGATCGCTGCCATAAAAGCGACACAGCCGGTGCAGCCGCCGCAACACATTGGCGACGTGTGAGCCGAATACGCCGCGATAGGTGTGGGTTTCGTCGATCACGATGTAGCGCAAATTGGCAAAGAGATCGCGCCAACTGGTGTGGTAGGGCAGGATGCCCATGTGCAGCATGTCGGGATTGGTGAGCATGATCTGAGCCGCCTTTCTGATACGGCCGCGCTGGCTGCGGGGGGTGTCGCCATCGTAGACGTGTGCCTCTATCGCACCGTCATGGGCAGCCAGCAACCCATTTAACCCGGCTAATTGGTCTTGGGCGAGCGCTTTGGTGGGGTAAATATAGAGGGCGCGGCCGCGGGGATCGGCCGTGATCGCGTTCAGCATCGGCAGGTTGTAGCACAGCGTTTTGCCAGAGGCGGTGCGGGTGCTGATGATGACGTTTTTGCCTGCTAGGGCGTGGTTGATGGCGGCCGTTTGGTGGGTAAAAAGCTGTGTGATCCCTTTGCGCTGCAAAGCGGCGATCACACTGTCATTCAGAAGGGGCATCGTGTCGAACTGGGCAGCCTTGCTTGGCATACGCTCCCACGCGACCACGTTCTCCATAAAATGACGATTTGTTCGCAACGCGGACAGCACTTTTTCGACCATCATTCTATTATAGTGGGTATTTCAGTTCGTCCGGCTTTCTGACTTACAAATAGCGCACAAATTTATTGCCTTCGTCTACCAAGATCATTTTGGGGTGCATGTTGGGGGTGTCGCGTAGCTCGAAGGCGATGATGATGATTTCGTCGCCCGGATGGATCAAATGAGCGGCCGCGCCATTCATGCCAATGATGCCCGATCCCGCTTCTCCTGCAATGGCGTATGTTTCTAGCCGTGCGCCGTTTGTGTTATCGACAACCAGCACTTTTTCGCCCGGCCACAGGTCGATGTGGCGCATTAGATCAGCATCAATGGTGATGCTGCCGATATAGTCTACATCTGCTTGGGTGACTGTTGCTTTGTGGATTTTCGCTCGTAAGACAGATCGCATGATTACTCCGTTGATAAGATGGTATTTCAGTGCTTCAGTATATCAGTTTGTCAGTAAGACGAGTGTCAGAGCAACTGAAATACTACGGTTTTTCAGTGTTTCAGTAAATCAGTGTGTCAGTTTGATTTTTCGCACCTAAATAACGTATTTGCAGCGACAATATGGCGAAACCAATAAGATAAGCTGTTTGTGATCGACTGAGCTACTGAAATACTGACAAACTGATATACCTTCTTCCCTCAATTAAACGCGGCCGGATCAACTGTCTTTTTGCGCTCGTCTATCCATGCGCGGAGCGCCTCTAGCATAGCGGGATCAGTCGGAGGTTTTTCGTAGTCGCCCAAAATCTGTCCCACTTTTTTGTGGGCGCGTTCAATCGTGCTGGGTGCGCCTTTTGATTGCCATGTTTCGGCCGAATCATAATCAAATAGCTCGGCCCGGTAAAAGGCTGTTTTCATGTGGCGCATCGTGTGGCTTGTGCCAAGATGATGGCCGCCCGGTTGGACATCGTGCAGCAGCGATTGCATCGCCCATTCATCTTCGTCCCAACTGACTCCCTCCAGATAGCGGGTCATCATGCCCAACATTTCGCAATCGAGGACAAATTTTTCGTAGCCAGCTACCAAGCCATTTTCCAGCCATCCGGCCGCGTGTAGGACAAAGTTCGGGCGTACCAACATGCTGGGGAACATCGCCAGCACTGCTTCATATGCCCCTTGTGCATCGATCACTTTGCTGCTGGCATAGCTCCCGGCCGCGCGAAATGGCAACTGATAATGCCGCGCCATTTGTGCCGATAAATAGAGCGCAAGCTGGCTTTCGGGCGCACCGAATACGGGCGCACCACTTTGCAGGTCGATGATCGCTTGGAACGAGCCATACACGCACGGTGTTCCCGGATTGACCATTTGTGTGAACACGATCCCGGCCAGCGTTTCCGCGTTTAATTGGGCGACTGTTCCCAAAATAGAGATGGGGCCCATTGCGCCACTGAGGATAAAAGGGGTGACGTTGACGATTTGATTGGCGGCCGCATACGAGCGGATCACACTCAACATGCGGTCATCCAAACGGCGGGGGCTAGAGACATTGATAATGCAGTGCAAATAATGTTTCGATAGCACCTCCTCACCCATGATCACCTTCATCATATCGACACTATCTTGCGCCATCAGCCCGATGCCATACGCGCCCATCGTTGGCTTGTCTCCATACGTCATCTGCAATAGCATCTGCTCCAAATGGCGTTCGTGCATCGGAATATCGCCCGGCACACAAATCTCGCTGCCCAGATTGTGGATGTACGGGCTGGCTTGGCTCATTTTGATGAAGTTGACCAAATCTTCGGCCGTGCCTTCGCGCCGCCCCCGCGCCATATCGCTGACAAAAGGCGGCCCCACCACAGGGGAAAAGACAACATGATCACCGCCGATAGTGACGCTTTTCTCTGGGTTACGGGCTGTCCATTCGTACTGTTCGGGTGCTTTCGCCACGTACTCCATCACGAGATCACGGCCGAACCGCACCACCGAATCGTCCCCTACATCTGCCCCGTGTGCGCGTAAAATCGCCAACGATTCTTCTTCATAAAAAGCGATGCCAGCCTCCTCCAAAATCTGCATCGAACGGTCATGCACCAACGCCACTTTTTCCTCGTCCATCAACTCATAGACGGGCAATTTCCAGAGCGGCTGCACGATCTTGTTCACTTTTTCGGTGGCGTGTCCTCGGTTGCGGCGGGGTCTTCTGCGGCGTGTGCGTCCCATGATTAAATCCTATTTGCTTAACGGTCAGCCTTTTGTGTATGCCTATTTATTGTAGAGAGTTATCGGGTGAGAGGGCAATCACCTTGTACATAGTCGTCTTCTGTTGCGCGATAAGAGACGAGAACACATTCAACCGCACCATATGACAACGTTAGGGTTTATGCAAAGTCTGCCTCGTAGGGACATGGCGCGCCATGTCCCTACGAGGCAAACATACGAAAGGGCGTAACGCCTAAACGTTAAATGGGGAGCAACCGGCCGAACTTTGCCAATCTTAGATGGGACAAATGCTGCTGGAGACGGGCAGGACGAAAATCGAATTGAGCGTACACTGTCTCAAGATCGGCGACTTCGCCGTTGGCGATGCGCTCTAGGGCGTAGCGGGTGATGGGCGGCCGGTCGTGGACGGCCGTGCGGAGGCGGTTGAGCGTATACGAAATGATGGGTGGAATGCCGACGAGAATGCGGTCGCGTTCGGCCGAATCTAGCACCATATCGACGATCTCTTTGTAATGCAGGCGTTCGTCTCCCGCTACGGTGATCGTCTGATTGGTCAGGTCGTCCCGGCCGAGTGTCTCCACTAGGCAACGTGCTAGATCATTGACCCATAACGGCTGGAAGGGCGTGCGGCCGCCCCCATGCAGCCCCGCGAACGGCCACGTCGCTGATTGAACGATGCCATTGGTGAAGCGGTCGTTGCGGCCGAACAGCGTCGCGCTGCGGATGATGGTGTGCGGAATATCGCTGTCACGCACCATTTGCTCCACCATTCCTTTGGCACGGAGTAGGGCGTAGCGGCTATGGTATTCCGCATTGATGCGACTGACGACGATCAGGCGATCTATTTTGCGGTGCTTGGCCGCTTCGATCAGGGTGTTTGTGCCGTCGATGTCTACCCATGCCAGCCACCGATCCCGGCCGCGTGTTTCGCCGCTTGCCAAATGAATGACGCTATCTGCCCCACCCAACTCGAAGCGCAAACGCACAAAGTCGTTGATTTCGGCCGTGTAGGCGCGGTAGGCAATGCCGTTTTGCTGAAGATGATGGCAGACGGCGCGGCCGATAAAGCCGCCTGCACCGGTGACGAGTACCATGTTAATCAGTTATTCCGTTAGCCAAACGCCTGTTTACGATGGCGCATCAGCACCGATTGTACAAGACCGATGCCGATGTACAGACTGAGCAACGCCGATCCGCCATAGCTGACAAAGG
>CALECP010000118.1 GCA_937949915.1 uncultured Anaerolineae bacterium | reverse complement strand
GCCGCCCGTTGCACCGCCAAACCGCCATAAAACGCCTCAATCGCCCGAAAAGCGCGATTGCACCCCTCACTATACTCCCCCAGCCACGACACCCCCTCTGGCGGCAAATTTCCCGGCTCAGCCAAAAAGCGCAGCGCATGTTCCAGCCGAGGAAGCACATAACTCTGCATCGTCTGCTGCCATTGCGCCAGCGTCCCCAACGTCTGCCACCGCCCCTGCAACAAATGCCCCACCGACAGCAATTGGCATAACTCATCCACTACCGGCGCATCCAGTGTTAACAATGGCACGATTACGTTGCCGAACTCATGTTCTAGTGTTGTGACCGTCTCCAACATACTATCCGCTTGTCCGGCCGTGACCGGAGACACATCCGCCACATCAGCCAGTCGAATCAACCCATTCCCCCGCACCGCATTAAGCGGCCGATTGATCAAAACAGCCAGTCCCGCCTCTTGCGCCACTGCCAACGCCGTGCGGCCGTCCGGTTGATTTTGGTTAATGGCGCAGTTCTGCTCCAGCAAGTTCATCGGCATCTGCACAACCTGCAAGTGTGACTCCCTACTCTGTTCACCAAGCGCCAGTAGCCGGGTGATCTCAGTGAAGCGCCCATCATCGGCCGCCTCCCCAAACGTATTGGAACTGACCCCATAAGCCCGAATCCGGCCGCGCTCAACCTCCGTCTCCAGATACACAAACGCATCACGCAACCGCCGATAATACTCATCACGCACCGGGGCAAGCGGCACATCCAGCTTACTCGCCCACCCCAAATAATACTCAGGGTTATGCAACAACAGCACATCCAGCGTCTCTAAATTCAGCCGTTCCAGCGATTGTGTCAACTGTGCCTCAATAAAATCAGGGTGAATACAATGCTCAAGCCCCGGCCCATACACAACCAAATCAGGCCACGGCGTTCCGGCCGCCTTGCGCTCCTCACTCTCTTCAAAGTTTTTCCCCTGCAAATACCCCACCTTGCTCACCACGATCATTTCATCTCGACTTACTGTCCCCCCAGCCACCGCCATCCCCAAAATATGCCCCACCAGTTGCTCAGAGCCACCATCCGCATAATTGGTACTCGTGTCGATCACATTGATCCCGCTCGTGATCGCTTGCCGCAGGGCATGGTGATGCTCATGCACACGCGGATCGATCCGATAGCAACCGAACCCTGCCTCGCTGGCTAGTAGCCCTGTCCGGCCGAACACCCGCGCCCCTACCTCTGGAAAACGCGCAAAATACCGCTCTGTCCCGGCCGTTGTCGCATATCCTGCAATCATGCTTAGAGTGCCTCCAAAATCGCCTGTAGCTTGCGCTGAATACGTTCTAAACGCGGCCGTAATGCGGCCGCCTCATCCTTGCTCAACCCCTCAACCGCGATGCCGCCGATCCCTTTTTCTACCGCTTGCACCTGCCGATACATCCCTTCAACCCGCGCTACAGCCACCTCTTCCAGCTTTTCATCTGTCCGAATCGCCTTGATCGCTTCTTTTACCGTATCCTCTGGGTACGCCTTCAAATAACCCGCCACCCGCACCGCCTCCGGTTTAGAAACGATCTGATCCACATCTCGCGCCCGAAATAGATCGATCTGCTGCTGTGGCTGCAAGCGCTGAAAGATACGAGTCTCCCGCTCTGTCAGCGTCCCCAAGCGCAATTGATCCTGAATCTCTGGCGGCAACAACAACAACCGCTTCAACTGATCGACACGCTGCCGACTCATCCCCAGCCGCTCGCCCACCTTTGACCAAGTTGCCTTTGATGACCAGGGGCCTACGCCTTCCTCGGCCGCGGCCGCCAGTTCTTCCTTCATCAAATCCCGCAAACGTACCATCGCCAACGCCCGATCAAGGTCATTTAGCCCCTCACGCTGCACATTCTCAACCATTTGACGCACAAACCGCGTCACTTCATCATAATCACGCCGCCGCACAATCGCCGGAATCTTCTTCAGCCCCGCCAACTGCGAAGCCCGCCACCGTCGCTCTCCATACACGATCCGGTATTGGTCTTTGGCGATTTGGATCACTTCAATCGGCTGCAAAACCCCTTCCAGCGCAATGCTATCGCTTAACTCTTTCAGTGCGGCCTCTTCAAATACTTTGCGCGGCTGGTCTGGATCAGCTTCCACATGATCGATACGCACCGACACCAAACGCATTCTTTCCGGCCGTTCTGCTGCATTCTCTCCCCCAAACAGTTGTTGGAGATCATTCGGCCGTGCCTCTGCACCCCGCTTCAAATCAATACTGACACGCTTCTTAGCCATTGACCAACTCCCTAGCCACCGCTCGGTACGCCGCCGCGCCCCGACCTTTTGGCTCATAACTGATAACGCTCTGTCCGGCCGCTGCACTTTCCGCAAACCGCACCGACCGCCGTACTATCGACTGGAATACCCGGTACTCACCACCCATCTGCTCCTGAATCGCATTCACAATGTCACGAGTGATAATCGTGCGTGTATCTGCCATCGTCAAAACAATCCCTGCCACTTCCAAATCGGGGTTCAAGCCCCGTTTCACCGTTGCAATCGACTTCAAAATCATACTCGCCCCCCGTGCTGCCAAAAATTCTGTCTGTACAGGAATCAATACCTTGTCCGATGCTGTCAGTGCATTGATCACCAGCAGCCCCAGTGATGGGCTGCAATCGATCAAAATATAATCATATTCGTCCCGTACACTGTCCAGAATCAAATCCAGCACCCGCTCGCGGCTCATCACATTGATCAGCGACAACTCGATCACACTCATTTCTGGTTGTGACGGCAGCAGATCAAACCCTTCTTCTGTCTTATAGATCGATGCCTCAATGTCAGGTTCAACACCATCGATCTCATCTCGAAACGCATGATAAACAGTTGGCGAAATCCCTTCCGGGTCAAAACCAGCGTGTTCTGTCAAGTTTCCCTGCGAGTCAAGATCGACCATCAGCACTGAAAAACCCATCTCTGCCAGCGCGGCCGCCAAGTTGATTGTCGTGGTTGTTTTGCCAACACCACCTTTCTGCATAGCGATTGTAATTACTTCGCTCATTGTTTTCTCCAAGAATGTTTCACGGGGAACAATAGCATGGGGCAGGTGGAGCGTCAAAGAAAATGGTGATATGTGACAACTGTCAACCCCGGTTGACACTTTCTTTGTTCCATTTTGTAGGCACATAGCTTGCCATGTGCCTACAAAACAACCCACCCGTAGAGACACAAAATCTTGTGCCTCTTTCTTCGCCTTTCTTTCTTTTACTCACGCACACACCCCCATCTCAAAAAGAAAGAGGTGCAAAATCTTGCACCTCTACATCATCTCTTTTTTGTGTTTAATGTGTCAACCCCGGTTGACAGTTTGCACGGCCGATCCTCTTTCATTGACCAAAACGATACAATATGCCTAGTTAATTATGAGTTACTCATAATTAACTACCGCTTTTCGGCCGTTGCGACCTCATTCCACCACTTTTTTAGATTTTGTATTCCTGCCCGATTCAATTTATGACCCGTCTCATATTCACGATAATCAAGCTGTGCGCCTGCTTGCACAAGCAAATTTGCACACCGTTGCGATTGTGTGATCGGGATCGTGTCATCTTTCCGGCCGACCCCCATCCACACCCGCTTGTCCTTCAAGTTGTCCAACAACGGTGACGACTCCGCCCCGGCTGGCATAAATCCGACAAGTGCCGACAAACAGTTCACCCGCTCCGGCCGCATCATCGCATACGCATACAACAAGGCACATCCTTGGCTAAACCCCAGAAAGTGCGTATTCGCCAAATCAACCCCATACACTTCTGGCAACCCTGTCATAAATTGATCAAATGCCGCCACGGCCGGATCGAAATCCCCCAACGAACTCCATTCAGTCTCACCCCGCACATGCCACGAAAACCCCCGCAACGGATCGACAAACGGCGCACGCGGCGCAATCACCAGCCAATTCTGTGGCAACGCTTGCTCAAACACCCACGTCACATCCTCATTACCAGCCCGGCCGTGTACCATCACCACCGTCTGGTATGGCGCATCACCCACCGGCACACGCACCCGATGCACCAAACCCAATCGTTCACGCACCGCACCATCTTCTACTAAAACAGGATATTCATAACTCATACCCAAAATAGTAACCACTTAAAAGCATTCCAGCCACTCCCTCTTAACTTTTTAACTTTCTTACTTTCCAACCTTTTAACCTTCTCTTTAACTTTTCAACCTTTTAACTTTATAATCCCCCCTCAATGACAAAAACAGACAAACAAATCCTCTGGATCATGGCAACCATCCTCTTGGCGACCCGTCTGCTTGCCATGTACCTCTATCACACCTTCGACGATGCCTTCATCACCTACCGCTACGGCTGCAACCTCGCGGCCGGAAACGGCTTCATCTACAATGTAGGCGAACCCGTCCTCGGCACAACTGCACCCATACATGGATTGATCAACGCGCTTTTGTGTGCGCTCCCCATCCCGCTTACCACCAGCAACCCGATCATCAATAGCCTGCTCGATGTCGCCACCCTCATCCTCATCACCCGCGCATGGCCGCACGACCGCACCCGTGCCACCTTCACCCTCATCTTTGGCGCACTGTGGGCAGGCATTCCGTCCTTCGGCCGCATCACCGTAGGTGGTCTCGAAACAAGCTGGTTTTTATGCGCTCTAGCCCTTATTCTCTGGCTACACACCAAAAAACGGCCGCAATTTGCGATCCAAATCGCCGCACTCGCCTACTTCCTCCGCCCCGAAGCTGTCATCCTCATCGCCATTCTCATCCTCCACCAACTGATCAACCGCCACCTCAAGACCGCTATCCAGCTCACCATCATCGCCCTCGCCAACCTCATCCCCCCCTTACTCCTCATCCGCGCCTACTACGGCACATTCCTCTCACAGTCAGTTATCTCCAAACAAAACCTCCCACCATTTCCACTCTCCGATGTCCTCGACCGCTTCATCGGCGCAGACCCCACCATTCTCCCCCTCATCCTCATCGGCACACTCGGCCTCCTCATCACCCGCCACCCCGATCACAAAATGAACCGCCTGATTGCCGCATGGACACTGCTCTACGCCGCCTCGTACCTCATCCGTCGGCCGCTCGTCTGGCCCTGGTACGGCGCACCCCTTTACTTCGGATTTGCGGTTTTAATGGCATCCTTGCTCACCTCTCTCTCGACGCGCCTCAATCAACCCGCAGTAGGGCGACTCATACGGCTCGGAGCAATTGCGCTGCCCATCGTTCTATGGGGGGCAGTTGCGTATACCCAGGGCCGTACCACCATTCGCCAAACCGTCTACCAACCCCTGCAAGCATGGTGCGACACCCACGCCACCACAGACACCACCATCATCGCCGACGACATCGGTGCCGTCGGCTACTACTGCCTCCACAGCCACATCACCGACACGGCCGGACTCGTCACCCCCGGCGTACAAATCTACCGCGACGCAGCCCGCCTCGTTCGTGAAGGGGATGCCGACTATATTTTCTTTGTCTTCAAACAAGGGACACAATCACTGATGAACCGAGACGGCATCCGCGGCCGCTACCAACCGATTAAGCTCTTCTCCCACCGCAATCAAACCGAGCTCAACAACCTGCAATACCCCGCCGGAATATGGACACAAGAATATCTGCTTTTTGAAAAAATGAAGGAGTAAAAAAGTGGTGGTCGTCTAACAGGCGTTAGACCGACCACCTGATGGGGGGGAGCCACCAAGATCGTAACAGACCCCCTACATACTGTCAAACTTGTCCTATTTTTCGCAAATAAATTTGTGCAATATAACATAACGTAGCATAGCATGATAAACACTCAACCAACCGTTACCATCTGGAACGAATACCGCCAAGAGCAAACTGACCCGGCCGTACAAGCCATCTACCCGCACGGTATTCACGCACCCATTGCCGATCATCTGCGCCACCAAAACATCACCACCCACATCGCCACCCTCGACCAACCCCAGCACGGCCTCACCCCCGAACGACTCGCTCAAACCGATGTCCTCATCTGGTGGGGGCATCGCCATCACCACGAAGTAGACGACGCAATCGTCACCCGCATCCACGAGCGCATCACCCTCGGCGGCATGGGCTTCATCGCACTCCATTCATCCCATTTCGCCAAGATATTTTGCCAGCTAATGGGGACAACCTGCAAGCTCAAACACGCCGTCCGGGGCGAACAAGAACGCCTCTGGTGCGTCTCGCCCACGCACCCCATAGCAACCGGCCTACCAGAGAGGATCACTGTCCCACAGACCGAAATGTACGGCGAATTTTTCGACATCCCGACCCCTGATGAACTTGTGTTCGTTAGTTCGTTCGATAATGGCGAGGTGTTTCGCTCTGGCTGCTGCTGGCGACGGGGTAGGGGCAAAGTATTCTACTTCCGGCCGGGACACGAAACATACCCGATCTACTACCAGCCAGAGATATTGCAGTTGCTCACAAACGCCGTTCAGTGGGCAGCACCCTCCGGGTTACAAACAGTTACCTACGGCCGCGAAGGGCGTGACTGGTAGCACACATTTTCTTCGTGTAGTATGGGTGGCTAGACAACTGTCTTGCACTCGTGTATTTTTGTAGCACATAGGAGTTAGATCAAATGAGTAGTGCATTGATTTCTGTTGAACAAAAAGAGATCGTCTTTTATGGCGACAACGTGGTCGCCGTGCGTGTCGAAGACGGCAGCGTGTATGTACCTGTCCGGCCGCTCTGCGAATTGATCGGTGTCTCCTGGCAGGGGCAAGCCAAAAAATTGAGAAATGACCCCATTCTCTCCGAGGTCAGCACATCCGTAAACATAAGTTTACAGAAGTCTGAGAACACAATGGGGACACATACGGCCGCGATGGTCGCACTGCCATTAGAAGCCCTAAACGGCTGGCTGTATGGCATCAATGCAAACCGGGTGAAAGCGGAATTTAGAGAGTTGTTGCTTACATACCAGCGCGATTGTTACCGTGTACTTTACGAAGCATTCGGCCGCAATGAGCCAACCGCCCGGAACGACGATGAACTAATGCAGTCGGCCGAGCCGTCGGCCGTCGCCTATCGCAATGCGCTTTCCATCGCCAAGATCGCCCGTGAACATTACTATCTGACCAAGCAAGTGCAGACACAAGAGAAAAAACTGGGGCAGCTAGACCAGCGCGTATCGCTGATCGAAGCCAACTTGGGCAACGACAAACGGTATGTGACAAAGGAACAAGCCAGCCACCTATCGCAAGGAGTACGCGCTATCGGTACCGTGCTAACCAAACGAAGTGGCAAAAATGAGTATGCGGCCGTCTATGGCGAGCTATACCGCACATGGAGCATCGCCAGCTACAAAGAACTCCCGGCCGCCAAATATGACAGCGTGATCGCATGGCTACGCAACTGGTATCTCGAATTGATCGACGACAGCGATTGCCCATTCTGACACGACGTTCCGGCCGTAAAGAAACTTTTTACCCACTTTCAGCATCTAATTAGAAAATAGATTGCAATTTTTTGTACAATGATGCGTAATAGAAAGTAACAACAACAATGGAGAAACAGATTTTGGATAACAAACCGAGAAAACTAGAAAAACAAAACGGCCGTCTGACAGGTGTTTGCGGCGGCATAGGTCACTACCTGGGCATCGACGCAACCATCATCCGGCTCGTCTTTATCGGGCTGATGATTCCGGGTGGTCTACCGGGCATCATTCCCTACTTTATCTTGTGGCTAGTCATGCCACGCGCCAAGGGCAAGAAATAGCCTTTTTGAGAGATAGAGATAGAGATAGGGGAAAATGCCCCTCCTCATAAAAACAATGACGGCTAGGTGCATGAAACAACCTAGCCGCCATCTAATTTCACTACCCGTGACGAGCAAGTAGTGAACCTAGGCGTAAGTGTAGTCAATTCGCTGGTATTGTCTACTTAATCGGCCGATTGACTGTCATCGGTGTGTGGGTTATGTTCATACTAATGACTATTTCTATCGGCCGTGCCGAACTCAACTACCCTGATCCCAAAAATGAACGTGAATGGCTGGTGACAAACGGTATCGGTGGTTTTGCGTGTGGCACACTGTCCGGCATGTTGACACGCCGCTATCATGGCTACTTGGTGGCCGCGCTCACGCCGCCGCTCGGCCGTACCTTGCTCGCCACCAAATTTGATGAGGCGATCACCTATCACGGCGCAGAGTATCACATTTTTTCTAATAGCTGGTCGGCCGATTCGATCTGGACAAAGGGATATAATTATCTCGACCAATTTCGACTGGAGGGGACAACGCCAGTATGGACATATTTGTTGGGGGATGCACTGATCGAAAAGCGCATCTGGATGGAACAAGGAGCTAATACAACTTATGTTAAATATGATGTGATTCGAGCGCAATCACCGCTCGTTTTTGATGTCAAAGGCTTGGTCAATCATCGTGATTATCATGACATGACGCGCAAAGGGTGGCAGATGAACGTGCGGTCTATTGTAGATGGTGTGGCAGTGACAGCGCGAGAAGGGGCTGCTCCGTTTTATTTGCGTTGCGACACAGCCACCGCCCAAACAAAGCATGATTGGTATCGCAATTATTATCTTGCTATCGAAGATTATCGCGGGGAAAGCTATCGGGAAGATCATCTTTTTGCGGCCGAATTTAACCTATCGTTGAAACAGGGAGAGAGCGCGACTTTTGTTGCTAGTACGGAAAAAACGGCCGATCTGGATGGCACGGCCGCTTATCAACGCCAAAAAGCGCACGAACAAACGCTGCTGACACAGGCAGGTGAGGCGGCCGACGATGATCTGATTGCTCAGTTAGTATTGGCGGCCGATCAATTTATTGTCGCACGGCCGCTGGCCAACAACCCAGACGGCCGCAGCGTCATCGCCGGGTATCCCTGGTTCAGCGACTGGGGGCGCGACACGATGATCGCACTGCCCGGTCTCACACTCAACACCGGCCGCAGCGATGTCGCCGCCCAAATTTTGCGAACATTTGCCCAATTTGTTGATCAAGGGATGCTGCCCAACCGTTTCCCAGACGACAGCGAGCAACCAGAATACAACACCGTCGATGCCACATTATGGTACTTTGAAGCGATCAAAGCATACTATAATGTGACGGCCGATACCGACTTGATCCGCGAGTTATACCCCGTTTTGCAGGAAATTATCTCATGGCACCAACGTGGTACACGGTACAACATTCGCCAAGTAGACGATGGCTTGTTGTATGCCGGTATGGAAGGGGTGCAACTGACATGGATGGATGCCAAAATGGGCGATTGGGTGGTCACACCCCGCATCGGTAAATGCGTCGAGATCAATGCCCTATGGTACAACGCACTGATGATCATGGCTGAATTGGCGGCTGTGGTGGGTGAGAAGCCAGCCCTGTACAAACATGAAGCACGGCGGGTACGGGGCAGCTTCGGCCGTTTTTGGCACGAAGAATTGGGCTACTGTTACGATGTGATCGACGGAGCGTATGGACATGAGCCACTGTTGCGGCCGAACCAGTTATTCGCTATTTCACTCACCCATTCACCATTGACCCCTGCCCAGCAGAAAGCGGTCGTAGACATATGCGCCCAACACCTACTAACCCCGCACGGGATGCGCTCGCTTGCGCCACTCGAAGCTGATTATGTAGGTATTTATGGGGGAGATCGTGTCGAACGAGATGGCGGCTATCACCAGGGTACAACATGGTCATGGCTGCTGGGGGCATTTGTCGCCGCCCACCTCAAAGTGTATGGTGATCGGGCGCAAGCACGCAGCTATCTTGCGCCCTTGATGAATCATTTACAGAGTGGCGGCGGGTGTGTGGGCAGCATCAGCGAGATTTTTGACGGTGATGCGCCGTGGACTCCGCGAGGGTGTTTTGCTCAAGCATGGGGCGTGTCTGAATTGCTTCGCGCTTGGCAACTGACGGCCGAAACTGGTTAAGTTAACGACGTGGACGACGCAAACCGAGCGTACCAAACGCTGTATCAAGCGTCCCTTTTTGCAATCGTTTTTGTCCTTGTAGCACTTTTACTGCCTGACTGAGCGTGGTATCCGCGGCCGTCATGCGCTTCAAGCGATCTAGTTGCCCATTCGTAAACGTGTTGTGTCCATACGCTTCGTCAATACCCATCTCTTCCCCATACGCATCGACCAATAATTGCGCTGCACGTTTGGGCGAGATCACTTTTGGTATTGTTTTTTCTTTCCCTTTTTTCTTTTTCGATTTTTTCTTTGTCATGTTGTTATCCTCCTGAACAGGTACAAAAACATCAACACACTGTTCATTCGCTGTTAGTAATGATTGTTTGCCATTATAGCAAACGATTTTGGGGATGGGGTCATCTTTGGCAAGCATTAACAAAAGCCATATACAGCAAACGGTGATCCGATATACTAGAGGGAAGTTAGTAGACCACAGGAAAAAAACGCGATGCTCGGATTAGAAAAATCATTATTAGGACATGAACTGATCGTTCTCCGTATTATTGGTGAATGGTGGGAACTGGATTTGACGGGAATGGACAAGGAGCAGTGCGCGGCCGCCCTTGTAGAACGGTTGCAGCAGATCGATATGCGTGAGGAACTGCTCTATTTGCAACGGGAAGAAGCGGCCGCGATGCAGGCTGTGGCGGCCGCTGGCGGCCGTGTGCCGGTAGCGGTGCTGGGGCGCACCTATGGGCTGGTACGGCCGATGGGGCCGGGGGCACTCGAACGGGAAGAACCCTGGCTTGATCCGCAATCTCCGGTCGAAGCGTTATGGTATCGGGGCTTTTTGTACCAAGCATTTGATGAGACGGCCGATGGCATGGTTGAGTTTTTCTATGTGCCAGACGCGCTGGGGGGAGAGATAGAGAGTGAGGCAGAGGTGGAGATAGAGATAGAGAAGGGAGATAGAGAGAGTGAGGGGGTGGTCGCACCGGGACAATTTGAGGCAGCGCGGCATGATGTGGCGACGACGGTCACTTCTTTGCTGGCGTTGGCACAGGTGGGGCAGCTAGATGGTTTGTCAGATAGGCGCGATCTTCTGTGGACAATCGCGGCCGAAGCGGGCTGGCAGGGAGACGGCCGACCGAAACGAGCGGCCGTCACTTGGCTACAACAATCAGAAAACGACGCGCTGCAAGCGGTGTGGACGCAGTGGCTTGCCTCCGCATGGAACGCCTTGCATCATCTGCCAGATATTGTCTGTGAGGGCAGCAATTGGGAAAATGACCCGGCCGCGCCCCGCCGTGTGTTGCTCGATAATTTGCCGTCCGCAAGCGTCTGGATTGAGATCGCGCCCTTGGTCGCGCACATCAAACAGCACGAGCCAGACTTTCAGCGGCCGAACGGTAATTATGACAATTGGTACATTCGGGAAGCGGAAACAGAAGCGTATTTGGCTGGCTTCGATAGCTGGGAACAGGTAGAAGGACGACTGCTACGCTATGTGCTGACGCGGCCGATGCAGTGGTTGGGTATGATCGACGTGAGCGAGCAAGAGGACAAAATCCGGCCGACTCCCAATCTGATCGCATGGCGCGATCAACAGCCGCTCGTCGTATCAAATGTCGATCTACCGATCATTATCCAGCCTAATGCGGCCATCATTGTGCCGCTAGAAGCGAGTCGCTATCATCGCTTTCAACTGACACGAGTTGCCGAGCTGCAACCGGTTACGGCCGGATCGCCCTGGATGTTTCACATGACCGCGCAATCGCTGGCACAGGCCAAAGCGCAAGGTATCACGCCCGACCGAGTCCTTAATTTTCTGAGTCAGATCGCAGACCGGCCGCTGCCTGCCAGTACCCGCCGTGCCATCGAACGCTGGCAGGAACATGGCACAGAAGGACGTGTCCAACAAACGGCCGTCCTGAGCGTCGGCGACGCATCGATCATCGAAAAATTGCGCCAAAATGATAAAACCCGGCCGTACATCGGCGAAAGCCTGGGGACACTTGCCGTCATCATTCGTGGCGACGAAACACAATTCCGCCAAATCGTCGCCCAGCTTGGTCTGTTGCTCGAATAAACGCATGTCCTACCGAGCCTGTGCGCGTAGAAGCGACAGACAGTTGGGGCAATGTGACCATCGAATCGAGAATGATCACTTGTGATGTCACCCCTCCGGCCGAGCCGATGTACCATTATTGGCTGCCGATCATGATGACCCCATAATCCTGAATCCCATGTAGAGACGCAAAATCTTGCGTCTCTTTCTTGATCAAAAAAAAAGAGACGTAAAATCTTACGTCTCTACACACCCCTCTCGAAGGGAGGGGGCTGAACGGTTATAAAAAAAGAGGGGGGACACCCTTCTTTTTTGTTGCCTACATCTTCAGAAAATTAGCCAGTATAGCATGACCATGCTCTGTCAAAATGCTTTCCGGGTGGAACTGCACACCGACGATAGGATACGTTTTGTGACGCATACCCATGATGATGCCATCCTCCGTTCGGGCCGTGATCTCTAGGCTCTCTGGCAGTGGCTCTTCCACCACCAGCGAATGATAGCGAGTCGCCTGAAACGGAGTGGGCAACCCCGCAAACAGCCCTTCGCCATTGTGGTGTACGGCCGAAGTTTTGCCGTGCATCAAATACGGCGCACGGCTGACCACACCACCATACACATAGCCGGTACATTGATGCCCCAAACAGACACCCAATGTCGGGATCGTCTGGCTCAATTGACCAAGCACCGTATTGGATACGCCGCCGTCATTCGGGTCGCCCGGGCCTGGGCTGATGCAAATGTGCGACGGGTTGAATGCACTGATTTCTTCCAGCGTAATTTTGTCGTTGCGGAATACCTTGATCTCCGCACCCAATTCGCCAAAATACTGCACCAAGTTATAAGTAAATGAGTCGTAGTTGTCGATAACGATAAGCATATTTTTTTTAGAGAGGTTGAAAAGTTGAAAAGTGGGAAAGTTAAAAGGTTGGGATGCTCGCACCCCTCTTTAACTTTTTAACCTTTCTAACTTTCCAACCTGTTAACCATCCTCAACCATAGATTTCACAACGTCGTCAAAGATGCGTTGGCATTGGGCGCGGTTGGCGACGCTGCATTCGCCTGTCAGCAGCAACAATAGATCGTTTTGGAAGACGGCACGTTGCCATTGCACATACGTTTCGCCAAACAGATCGGCCGAATCGCCATCACCATCGTCCAGCGCGTCTAACAGTGCCTGACCCGATGTGTCGCTGAGTGCGTTGACGGTTGTTTCGGATAGCAATCCTTCGCTGATGAGATCAAATTGAGCGTTGCTGTCAATGATTGTTTCAAAGCGAATCAGAGACGGCCGACCTTCTTCACCTTCCGCCAACTGTTGTGTCACGGTCAGCGTTTCGGCCGCTTCGATCACCACCCATTCACGCGGGTACGCAAACGAAAATGCGCCATCATACCGCGCTACGGCCGTGCGTGTGCGCTGGATTGACAAACCGGCCGTAACACGTTCGAGTAGCGCATCATCATCTAATACAACCGTTGCGACAGCGGTGGGGGGCAGGGTGCGCGTCGGCCGTTTTGTGCGGGTCGGCCGGGGCGTATTCGTGTTGGTCGGCACGGCCGTGGGCATGGCAGTCGCCGTCGGCTTTTCGGTGGGGACGGCCGTGTTTGTGGGGACGGCCGTCGCTGTAGGCGCATCAGTGGGTTCGACGACAGGTGTCGGCACGGCCGTCGCCTCATTGCCACACCCCACCAAAAGCAGGGCGACCAAAACGGCCAGCAGCCACCGCTTATTCAGCACTGGCAACATGCGCTCCCCCCGGCACAACCAATCCCATGAGATGCTTCATCGCGTCCACTTTCGCGGCCGCCACAGCATTCGCTTGGGCTGCGCCTTGCGCCAAAATACGATCCAGTTCGGCCGGATCAGCGATCAATTGCTCATACCGTGCCTTGATCGGCGCAAGCGTTTTGATCACCAATTCAGCCACGCCGACTTTGAGATCGCCATAGCCACGCGCATTCGCAAAGTCAGCCTCTACCGCGTCGTTTGGCTTGCCTGTGATCGCTTTGTAGATGCCGAGCAAATTATTGACCCCGGCGCGTTCCGGATCGGCCGAAAACGCGATCTCATTATGGTTGTCTGTCACCGCTTTTTTGAACGAGCGCAATATCTCTTTTGGCTCATCGAGCAAGGCGACAGCGTGACCGCGTATGTGCGAATGGCTTTTCGACATCTTGACGGCCGGATCATTCAGCCCCATCACACGCGCCGCCACCGGAGGAATGACCACCTCTGGCACCACGAAAAACGGGCTATCATACAAATTGTTGAACCGGATCGCAATGTCCCGCGCCAGCTCTACATGCTGCTTTTGGTCATCGCCCACCGGCACCTCGTGCGCGTCGTACAGAAGGATGTCACCCGTCATCAGCACTGGATAATCGAGTAAACCGGTCAGGATACTCTCCTGTTTTGCCGCCTTGTCTTTGTACTGTGTCATGCGGTGCAACCAGCCCAATGGCGTGACACAGTTGAGTAGCCAACACGCTTCCGCATGGGCGGCCACATGGCTTTGGATGAACAATGTGCTTTTGTCTGGGTCGATACCACACGCGATCAACAGCGCCGTCAATTCGCGGGTTTGTTGCCGCAGTAAATCAGGCTCTTGTGGCACAGTTAGCGCATGAAGATCGACAACGCAGAAGAAATTATCTTTGGTGTCTTGTCGGTTGACCCACCCCTGTACCGCTCCCAAATAGTTGCCTAAATGAATGGTGCCAGTGGGCTGAATGCCGCTAAATACTACTTTTTTTTCACTCATAATTTACTCGCTCTTATGCTATTGGTTTTTGCTAATGGACGGGTCGAAACAGACAAATTCAACTGTATTGCCCTCTGGATCGCTGATGTACAAACTGCGCCACTGCACCCAAGCATGGGTTGCTGTTTGTAGCGGTTGTCCCAGAGATTCCAGCCGTGTTTTTTCTGTTTCAAAATCAGCTAGATCAATGGTGAACGCAATGTGATCGACTGTTGTCCGCGCTTTCTCTGGGGCGATATATGATGTGCCACCTGCTCGGTCAAAGAGGGCGAGGATTTGCGTATGTCCACCGTAGCCATCGGCGATCCGAAAGAACGCGGCCGTCGGAAAACGTTTCATCAATTCCAGCCCAACAATCTCTTGGTAAAACGTCTGCATTGCCTCCAAATTAGAGACCCGCAACGCAATTTCACCCAGTCCGCGCACGGCCGAACTATTCGTTGTACCCATTATGCACCGCCCGAAAAATCAGCAACAGGCAAGTCGGCTTCTTTCCATGCGACAGTGCCGCCCTGCATGTACGTGACGTTGTTGTACCCCATATCGCGCAACTGTTTTGCGCCCAACGATGCCATCGCACCCAGCGCACAGGTGACGATAATCGGCCGCGCATGATCGCCTAACTCTGGGTGTTGATAGTCTTCCGGCATTGTCGTGTCTGCTTTGTAGCCCAATGTGCCGAGCGAAATAGCGGCCGCACCCGGAATGATGCCCGTTCCCGCAATATCGGCCGCGTCCCGCACGTCGATGATCAATGTGCTGTCGTCTTGCGCCACGGCCGCCTGTGCCTGTTCTGGCGATACGCCTTCAATCGCGTCCTGTGCCGCTTTTACCATGTCCATAAAAGTTAAATTTGCCATTTGATTATTCCCAATTATAAATTACTTTGTTCTGCACGTTCGACCGCCACCACGACAGCCCGTGCCTTGTTCCAGCACTCTTCATACTCTTTGGTGGGGTCGCTGTCTGCCACCACACCGGCACCCGCCTGCACATACAGTTGATTGCCTTTCATCAACATCGTGCGAATGGCGATGCACATATCCATCGACCCATCGTACCCAAAATAGCCGACCGCGCCGCCATACAAACCGCGCCGTTCGCCCTCTAGGGTTTCGATAATTTCCATTGCCCGTACTTTTGGTGCGCCTGAGAGCGTCCCGGCCGGAAAAGTAGCCCGCATCAGGTCAAATTGATCCATGCCGTCGCGCAACTCGCCTTCCACATGACTGACGATGTGCATCACATGGCTGTACTTTTCGATCACCATCAGGTCGCTCACCTCGACAGTGCCGTACTTGCTGACTCGGCCGATGTCGTTGCGTCCCAAATCGATCAACATCACATGCTCGGCTACCTCTTTCGGGTCGTTGAGCAGGTCTGTTTCCATTTCCATATCTTCGCTGGGGGTGCGCCCACGCGGCCGTGTACCCGCAATCGGCCGTACCGCCGCCACGCCATCCTCCAGCCGCACCAGCACCTCTGGACTCGCCCCCACCACTTGGAAATCGTGTGATGGAAAGTTGAAGTAGAACATGTACGGGGACGGATTGAGCATTCGCAACGCACGATAAATCGCAAACGGATGTGCGTCTGTCTGCCGTGTCAGCCGTTGGCTCAACACGATCTGGAACGCATCCCCGGCCGCGATATGCTCTTTGCCCACGCGCACCATCTCTTCGTACTGCGCCTGTGTTTTGTTCGATTGTAGTGAGCGATCAATGTCGCCCGTGATCGGCCGCGTATGCGGAATGTGGGTCAATGGCTTGTTCAGTTGGGCGGCCACCGTTTCGATCCGGCCGACGGCCGCATCATACGCCGCGCTCACATCATCGCCCACCCGTGCATTGCTCATGATCAGCAATTTGTGCTGCACATGGTCGAACACCACCAGCGTATCGGCCAAGAAAAAGATCGCGTCAGGGATGTCTAGTACATCTGCGGCCGTGTCGGGCAATTGTTCGTAATAGCGCACCGTGTCGTAGCTGAGATAGCCAACCGCGCCACCGATGAAGCGGGGCAGCCCCCCGATTTCGGCCGGGTCAAATGTCTCTAGCTCCGCTTTCAGCGTATGCAGCACATCTTCTCCGGCCGCCAGATCAAAACAGGTGTCGGCCGTGCCTGTTTGCATCACCGTCACTTGATTTTTTGCTAGGACCACCGTCTTGTGCGGGTTCAGCCCCACAAACGAATAACGGCCGAGCATCTCCCCTTTCTGCACCGATTCGAGCAAAAAGGATGGCCGATCTTCTGCCATCAATTTCAAATACACCGAAACAGGCGTATCCAAGTCGGCCGCATACTCTCGCACCACCGGAATCAAGTTGTGCTTTGCCGCCAATGCGCTAAATTGTGCCGGACTCGGCCGATACAGATTCTTGTCGCTCATAAAATTGCTCCAAGGCTAAAAGCTATTAGCTATTAGCTTTTAGCTTGCGTATGAATACATTTAGCATTCGTTTAATTTCATTGATTTTCATTGTCATCTCCTGATAAATATCAGGAGTTATATAGCCTAGATCGTGTGATAGGATGATTTGATACTCTAGCTCACTCGCAGACCCGGCCGCAATCGAACAGAAGCGAGCCAGTTCTGCATCGCTATGCCGACCACAACCCTCAGCGATATTTGTGGGGATCGATGCGGATGCACGACGCATTTGACTTGTCAGACCATACAGTTCACTTTTTGGGTAACTGCCTGTCACCCGATATGTCATCAAAGCGATGTTATGGCTTTTTTGCCACACCATCAATTTACGAAAATCTTTCACGTGCCAACTCCAAAGCTAAAAGCTAAAAGCTATAAAAATAAAAACGCCTTCATCCCTATTGGGACGAAGGCGAATAATTGCTTCCGTGATACCACCCAAGTTAAGCCAAAATATGACCTCACTCTGTCAGTTCAGCTTGTCGCTAAACCTATGCCTGTTAACGGTGGCAATGCCGGGTAGATTTTCGTCTACCAGCTCCTCGATCCATTCATTGACTGCGTTGACAGCGACCTCTCAGCTTATCGGCCGCCTCTCTTAGACTCGCTTTGTCAATTACTCTTTCGACTCAAAGCTATTGTGATTTCAATTGATTGAACGTTGATAAATCTAACATTGCCCCACACCATTGTCAAGCTGCTTGCGCCTGAAAAACAGATCCGCCGCTCGTTTTTAGCAATACTTTGCGAACGCCCGGTTGCGCGGCGTGGTCAAATGCTTCCACACCATCTGATAGCGGATAGGTCGCTTCGATCAGTGGCGCAACTTGAATCACATTTTGTTTCAATAGTTCGAGCGCGGCTTCAAATGGGCCACAACGCGAGCCGATCAATTTGATTTCGTTGACAACGATAGTAGAGAGTACGGAGGCGAAATTGGCAAACGGGTTGCTATCGGCCGTCTCTGCATACGTGCTTTTGAGAATGATCGTTCCCATCGGCCGGATCAGATCAACGGCCAGCCGTAACCCATCCGCATTGGCGGTTGCCTCTACCACCAGATCGAACATCGGCAGCGATGGCGAATCATTAAACTTGGTGGCGAACCCTAAATCTTTAGGCAATTCAAGCGACAGACCCGACCGGCCGATCACTGTCACCTCTGCCCCAAATTGGCGCAATACCTGAGCGACCAACAAGCCCAAACGGCCGGGCCCGATCACGGCCGTTTCCAGCCCAGACACATTGACCTGCTCAGTGATCCGCACGGCCGCGGCCAATGGTTCGGTAAACACCGCTTGCTCGTCTGACACATCATCTGGCACTGCCAGCAAATTGCTTATCGGCAGCGTCACAAACTCGGCGAACGCACCATCTTTCTCCGAAATGCCCAACACCTTGCGATCTGGACAGTGTTCGGGGCAACGTCGGCCGCACTTTCCCTGGCATTCAGGCGACAAATTAATGGTGCCAACCACGCGCCGGCCGATCCAGTCTGCTTCCTCACACACCTCCACAACCCCCACAAACTCATGACCGATAATCCCCTCAAACGGATAGTAGCCGCGCACCAACTCCAAATCAGTTGAGCAAATGCCCGCCAGCAAGACACGCACCAACGCCTCGCCCTCGGCCGGTTCAGGCGCAGGATGCTCACGACGGTACGTTAATTCTTTATCAGCCAGATACAGTGCTTCCATAGCCACAATTATGACCCAAACCACAAAGCGGTGCGAGTTTGACGAGACTGTGTGTTGTTAGACAGATGGATATGCGTGGGCGATTTGCAAATTATGTGACTGGATTGGTAACACTTACACCCCTACGACAAACCGGACAAGCTGTGCAAGAATGCGCTTATTCGGCGTAGATTTCGACGCGCTCTGTACGGGAACTATCGGTGTAGTCGATCAATTTGCCGCGCTTGCCTTGCTCGGCCGCACGGACAGCTTG
>CALECP010000117.1 GCA_937949915.1 uncultured Anaerolineae bacterium | reverse complement strand
GCCACCTCTGCATCGGTGTCTGTATGGAAGCGATTAACAGCCACCACCACAGGCACACCGAACTGCTTCGCATTGTTGATCTGCGCCACCAAATTGCTGCACCCTTCGCCTAGTAAATCCAGATTTTCCTCTGTGTACGCGCTATCGAGCGGCCGACCGGCCGTTACTTTCGGGCCACCGCCGTGCATTTTGAGCGCACGAATCGTCGCCACCAGCACCACAGCGTTCGGCGTTAGCCCAGAGTAGCGACACTTAATGTTGAAGAACTTCTCCATGCCAATATCTGCGCCGAATCCCGCTTCGGTCACCACATAGCCATCTTCACCCACCAATTTGAGCGCGATTTGATCAGCCACAATCGACGAATTGCCGTGCGCGATGTTGGCAAACGGCCCCGCGTGAACAAACGCTGGTGTGCCTTCAATCGTTTGCATCAGCGTCGGCTTGATCGCGTCCTTCATCAGCACCGTCACCGCGCCCGCGCAACCGATGTCTTCGGCCGTCACTGGCTCACCTGCGCGATTGAGGCCGATCACCATCCGGCCGATGCGCTCCCGCATATCTTGCAAACTGGTGGCAAGAGCCAAAATCGCCATAATCTCGCTGGCAACCGTAATATCGAAGCCCGTTTCACGGGTGCGCCCCTTCTCTTTCACCCCTTGCCCAATCGTAATCCCGCGCATCATGCGGTCATTGAGGTCAACGACGCGCCGCCACGTAATCGTGTCTGGATCGATGTCGAGCCGTGCGAATTTCGCCGCCTCTGCTTCGGTCAATTTGTCGGGATCGCGCTCGGTGATGCCCAGTTTTTCAAGCCGTTTGATTTGAATGCCGGAGAATACGCGCTTCCCTTTTTTCAATGGTACAAGCCGTTTGTACAGCCCCGCATCGCTTTGCGTTTCCTCATGGAAAACACGGGTGTCAATCGCGGCCGCCAGCAAATTATTGGAGGCCGTAATCGCGTGAATATCACCCGTCATGTGCAGATTAAACTCTTCCATCGGGATAATTTGACTGTAGCCACCCCCGGCCGCGCCTCCCTTGATGCTAAACGTCGGCCCCATGCTGGGCTGGCGAATACATGTAAACACATTTTTGCCCAAATGTGCGCCCAACGCCTGACTCAGTCCGACCGTTGTGGTCGTTTTGCCTTCGCCAAGCGGGGTAGGCGAGATGGCAGTCACGACGATATATTTGCCGTTCGGCCGATCTGCCAACCGCTCGCGCACATCTAGGCTCACCTTCGCCTTCGTATAGCCATAAGGCTCTAGCTCGCTGCGCTCAATACCCAGCGATGCCGCAAAATCATCAATCGGAATCGGAGTCGCTGCCTGAGCGATGTCAATATCACTCGGTACTGGTCGTTTCAAATCAGTCAACTTTTTTGCCATCATCGTACTTTCTCCGTTTAATTTATCCCTCTTGACCCATTGTTCGTCCTTTGGGAAGGGGTGTTATTCATTTCTAAATTGTTCGATCAATTTCACTAAATCTGCCAAATGCTCTTGGTCATGCTCAAGCGCAATTTGGAGCATATCGGCCGTCGTAATCGTGCCAAAATGGGCGTGTGTGCCGGTGTAACGCAGTTGTTCATCGCTCAAATCACGCACCACGAGCGCAACCTGTTCACGCCACAGCAACCAATCGGTCACGGCATCCATCAAATCGACATGTCCAAAGTGCCAGCCCGTATTCAAATAGTAGGTAAATGTCGGATTTGCACCGACCGCAATCGCCTGAATCCGGCTATAAACGCACTCGATCTCAACTTGCCGCATGTGCGCCCCGATCTCGCGGAACGACCATTCGGCCGCGTCCGGCCGCCAATCCTGCGCCTCATACACAGACATCAACGCTTCCGCTAACTCCTGCTGCGATTCCCGCAACTCGTTTAACCGTTTTTCGACTTCACGCATCATTTATTTCTCTACCTTCATCATTTTTTTCTTCAACTGTGTTTCAAGATCACCATACCCCGTCGCCCTCACTTCTAACGGCAGCCCCAAATAATTCGCGGCCGCTTTTGCCCGTTCGATCAGCATCGGATCAGGCTTCTGCACTAGATAAACGGCCCGCTTATAGTTGCGAAAATACTCTTCTCGCAAACTGGGAAATTTATCCAGCCCCATGCCTTTCACAACCATCCCCTTAAACGTGTGAATCATAAAATCAGTCAGGAAAAACGTACCCGGTTCTTCCTCCATCATCACGTTAAATTGCTTGTCGCCATACCATGCAAAGCAGTGCGGCCCATCGAGCCGTTCGATGTCATCATATTTCGTCAAAACTGCATCGAGCGCACCCATCGACCCACAATCGCCAAACACGACGATCAGCCGTTGATATTGCTCGCGTAGTTCCAAAATACGGGCTTCTACTTCCGGCGCAATCCGGTCAGGGTGGACGTGGACGCTGGCAGGCACGGCCGCTACTTCCGCGTCCCAGCCATGCTTCTCCACAATCGCCAGCACTTCCCGCGCCAGCGCACCGCAAATGATCAACCCAGTCGTCATTTATCCTCTCGAACGCCTCCGCCGCCGCTCACGACGTGGCTCGGCCGACCCTTCTTCCGCTGGCGGCCGATTGGCAGCAATCCAGTTCAAACAATTCTCATCATTGCCCATCAGCATATTACCCGCCATGATCCCTTGCTTAATTTCCGCCTTGATCGGGTTCGTAATCGCGCTCGTCATCCCGGCCGCCATCGCCATCGTCAAAAAGTGCGCGTTCACAGGCTCACGTCCCGGCAACCCAAACGAGATATTGGACGCACCGCAACACGTATTCACGCCCAATTCGTTCAGGCATCGATCAATAATCGCAAACGCCTGCCGTCCCGCATAGCGCATCGCCCCAATCGGCATCACAAGCGGATCGATAATCACATCCTCACGCGGAATGCCGTAATCCATCGCCCGTTCTACGATTTTCTTCGCCACCGCATAGCGCACGTCTGGGTCTTCACTGATTCCCGTTTCGTCGTTGCTAATGCCGATCACCGCACAGCCATACTTTTTGACCAACGGCAGCACCACTTCCAGCCGCTCCTCTTCACCCGTCACCGAGTTGAGCAACGCTTTGCCTTCGTAAGCGGCCAGCCCACGCTCCAATGCTTCCACAATCGACGAGTCGATGCACAACGGCACGTCTGTAATCGACTGCACCAGCTTGATCGTATGCGCCAAAATCGCTGGCTCATCTGCCAACGGAATCCCCGCGTTGATGTCGAGCATTTGCGCCCCGGCCGCCACTTGTGCCAGCGCGTCTTTCTCGACCCGTGCGTAATTCCCGGCCGCCATTTCACGCGCCAGCAACTTACGCCCCGTTGGGTTAATCCGTTCGCCAATCATCACAAACGGATGATCGGGGCTAATGACGACCGTTTGCGTCTTTGATTCGATTACTGTTCTTGGTGCTTTCATGTGAATCGCTCCTTTGCGATGTCAAACGATTGTTTAATTGCGGGATACGCAAATTGGGTTGTGTCAACGTCGGTGTACGATGGCGCGGCCGGTCTGAAAGGACGCGGCATCAAGCCCGCTTCTTCCACGATTTGTGCCACCATCTCTTCCATCCGGTACGCCATAATATGCACACCAGACACGCCTTCGATCTCTTTACATTGCTCAATAATTTCGACGCAAATTTTGCGCCCTTCTGCTTTGCGCTCTTTCTTCGGCGTTTTGTTCAAACGGTCTACGATGCTGTCGGGAATATGGACACCCGGTACATTGTTGCGGATAAATTCGGCCGATCTGCCACTCCGCAACGGCCCCACCCCAATCAAAATAAACGCCTTTTCATGCAGCCCCATATCGACCACACGCTTCATGTAATCTTTCAAGCGCGGCACATCAAAACACCACTGGGTTTGGATAAAATCAGCCCCCGCCTCGATCTTTTTCGCCAACCGCAACGGCCGCCACTCAAACGGTGGCACAAACGGATTGGCGGCCGCCCCCAAAAACAGACGCGGCGGGTTGGTAATCTCGCGGCCGCTCAAAAACATGCTTTTGTCCCGCATAATTTTCGCCGTTCGCAGCAACTGCATACTGTCAAAATCAAACACCCGCTTCGACTCAGGTTGATCCCCGGCCGTCACGTCGTCCCCTGTCAGGCACAGCAAGTTCATCACGCCCATCGCCGCGCCGCCAAGAATCTCGCCCTGCATCGCAATCCGATTGCGGTCGCGGCAACTCATCTGCATCACAACGGCGTAGTCGAGCCGCGTCAGCAGCGAGCAAATCGCCATGCTGCTCATGTGGCAATGTGCGCCGCTCCCATCCGTCGCGTTGATCGCATCCGAACAGTCGCGCAAAATCTCGGCCGCCCGAAACACCTCAGCCGGATCGGCCGAGTCCGGCGGGTTCAGCTCGGCCGTCACCGCAAAATGACCCGCTCTCAAAACCGCTTCCAATCGCCCTGGTGATTTGTACTGTGCCTCATCCATAAAAAATCTCTGCGCCTCTGCGGTTAATCATTTTCCCACCCTGATATATCGCTAATATATCAGTCCCACGCAAAAAAATATCACCCATTAGGATAAGTCCCTTCCGGCAAAACGGTCACCGTATTCAGCCCCACCCAGCCATCTGGCACAACCTTATCCGCGCCCGTCAAC
>CALECP010000116.1 GCA_937949915.1 uncultured Anaerolineae bacterium | reverse complement strand
TGTGCAGTAGAAAGCCATCGCTTTTATGATGGTAAAAATAACAAATGTGGGACAAATTAATTGTGTTTCACGCAAGGAGCATCTAAAAATGTATCAGAAAATTACAGTAGCCGGAAATTTGGGTCGTGACCCTGAAATGCGTTATATGCCAGACGGCACGGCCGTCACCAGTTTCAGCGTCGCCACCGGCCGTCGTTACAAAGACCCCCGCACCAACGAGCAGGTCAGTGAAACAACCTGGTTTCGTGTTTCCGTGTTCGGCCGTCGGGCAGAAGTGGCCAACCAATACTTGAACAAGGGAAGCAAAGTGTTAGTCGAAGGACGTTTGACTGTTGACAGAGAAACGGGCGGTCCACGCTTGTGGACGCGCAACGATGGCACTGTTGCCGCTTCGTTTGAGATTCGGGCGACCGACTTCGCCTTCCTCAGCAGCCGGGCAGATTCAGAGTCGGCCGATATGGGCGGCCTACCACCACAGCAGAGCAACACGGGCGGCGGCGGCGGTGGCGGCAACCGCGCACAAGCGATTGAAGAAGATGACATTCCGTTCTAGGCCGACACGCCAGAACGCATGAAGTTGATTTGAAATGAAAAGGAGCGCGATTGCGCTCCTTTTTGGTTTATGCTTATAATGAAGATATGCACACAATCGAACTGTCCAAAGAAGTGAAGATAGGTGAACCGTTAGTGATGACGATTCCTGTTGAAGAACTGACTGAACATGTTGGCACACAAGCCAAAATCATCGTTCTATTTGAACCTCACACGCAACCGCCGCGTATGGAGGATGATACAGCGTGGGATGAGATCGTTCGGCGCATTCAGTCAGAGCCAATACCATCTGAGTACATCATTCCAGCTACCGAGGTGTTTACGGAAGCGATGGTTGATGAGCTGCTGGCAGGAGAGGATCAAGTTGAGTTTGATGCGGCCGCATGGGATATGCAATGGGATGCGTATGAAGTCGAAATGAAACAACTTGCCCGTGAAAAAGAGCAAGCGTTTCTTGAAGATACGGCGAAATTGTTGAAATGACCCGCTACTTGTTGGATGCAAACCACATTTCACCGCTTGTCACGCGAGGTCATTATTTGCGTGAGCATATCCTGCGCCAATCTAGTCGTGGGGATCAGTTTTACATCCCAACGTTAGCCTATGCAGAAGCGAGTTATGGCTTTCTCGTCTTGCCTCGTGCCGAACAGAATGAGGCTTTGTGGAAACAGATTCAGCACAAGTTTATCTACCTGCGCGTATTCCATGCGGATGTGCAAGAAGCAACTCGTTTGCGTCTTGATTTGCGTAAACAAGGTAGGCAACTTGATCTCATCGACTCAATCATCGCTATTTCAGCAATTCGCCATGATTTGATTTTATTGACGGCTGACCGTGATTTTGAGCCAATCAAACATTTGCGAACGGAGAATTGGCGGCCGCGCACAAGCGATTGAACGTTAAAGCGAATTGATTTGAAATGAAAAGGAGCGCAATCGCGCTCCTTTTTGGTTTATGCGGGTGTCTCGTGCAAAGGTTTTAACGGCCGCCACTTTCCCCCAACTGTTCTGCTAAAAATGTAAGCGTCTGTTGCCAAGCGTCTCCGGCCGTGCCTGGCTCGTCGTAGTTGTCTTCTGTGAGGAAGGCGTGACCGACACCGGGGTAAATGGTGATCTGGTTTTCGATGTCGAGACTGTTCAGGGCGGCTTCAAATTCCAGCACTTCCTGCGTGGGGATCGACTGGTCATCTTCGCCAAAAATGCCCAAGACGGGCAAGCCATCGGTGAACGGCCGCAGCAGATCAGGCTCGGTGACAACCGCGCCATAGTACATCACTGTAACCGCGATATTTTCTGATTGGCGCATCCCCAATTGGAGTGAATGCCCGCCGCCAAAGCAGAAGCCCATCGACGCAACGCGCTCTGGGTCTACATCGTCCCGGCCGCGCAACCACGTCAGCGCACTGTCTACATCGACATGCACCTGCTCGTCTGGCGCATTAAAAAGACGCAAATAGAGCGCACCGGGGACTGATTCGGCGAGATTGTCGCGATACGCATCGGGCGCAAAGACGACATACCCTTCGGCCGCCAGCGCATCGGCCAGCACTGTCATGCCATGATTGAGCCCCCACCATTCGTGGATAAGCAATACGGCCGGATAGTCGCCACCCCCATCGGGCGTAGCCAAATAGCCACTGATTTCTGTGCCATCAGAGCCGGTAAAAGAGATATTTGTGTTGTCGGCCGTCTGTTCACCCGTCCGCAAATCGTAGACGATATAGGCAGCACCTATCAACAGTAAGATCACGATGCCGAGCAAGAGTCGGCCGAGCCAGCGCAGTAATGTTTTCATGAAAGAGAGTATAGCTTAGTAAGCATCTATATTTAACATCCCTTTTCTACAAAGTTCGTCACCGTTAAACGGTGTGAAATAAAGAGGCTAATTTTAGATATATACACGTGCCACAAGCCATTTCTGTAATTAGCGCACGGATTTAACGGATAAGACGGATTAATATGAAAAGAAATCGGTGAATATCGGTGTTTTCCGTTCAATCCGTGCGGCCATTTTTTACTCCCGTGCAGTTTGCCGCCAACCTTAAAAGGGAACTAATTTTTAGACGCTTACTTAGTGATTACACTTGTGAGAGGTTTCGTCACTGCTCGCTGTTTGTGACGAGAAACATGAGCAAAATTTGGTTGAATTGATCGGGCGTTTCCATCATCGGTAGGTGACCGGCATCGTCGATGATGGCGAATGCCGCGCCTTCTAGCTGCTCGTGCCAGCGTTGCCCCACGCGCAACCGAATCCAAGTGTCTTGTGCGCCCCAGATCAGTTGGGTGGGGGTGGCGGCCGTGTCTAATGGCGCGGGCAACCCATTGTCGCTGCCATCGCGGGTGATGCCCAGCAACGCCAAATCCCAGTCGGCGAGGCGTGTGCCGTGCATGTTTGCCTCA
>CALECP010000115.1 GCA_937949915.1 uncultured Anaerolineae bacterium | reverse complement strand
GTGGAGGTGGGTGTAAAAGGCGGCCGAGTACAGTTGCCCTGCATGGCTAAACATAGGCGGATCGTGCAAGATACGCTGAAATTGCCCGTCCTGAAACGTCTGCACCACGTCAAAACTATCCCCCATTTTTTGCTCGATATTGCCCAATGTCCGCAATTCGCTTGACCAGGGGTTGGCGGCGATGATCTCTTGCGCGGCCGGGTCTAGCTCGACGGTGATGACGTGCGCGGCCGTGCGGGCTGCTTCGATGGCGGTGTAGCCGAGTCCGGTAGTGGTGTCCAAAACACGGCCGACTAGCGGCCGGATCGCTTTCACTTTCTCCAATGTGTCTCGATATGGATCACTGTTTTTGATACGGTGCATCGACAACCCAGAGACAAGCATCGTGGGAGCAGAAGCTGTCGGATAAAGAGAGTACACGCGCCCTGTTTCCTCCGAGAACGCTTGAATTTTGTTGATGTCGCCGTCGTCCAACGTATAGCAATTGTTGGGGTTTTTGTTGATGGTGGCAATCGCTTTCCATGTGAGCAAATCGTCGTTGATAGCGATGCCATCGGGCAGAATGAGTGCAGATGATTCAGTGCGGCCGAGGTCGGCCGATAGCATCATTGTCTCACCGGTGCGTGTGCGGTGGGCCAGAAGATCGGCCGTTTGATAATGTGAAAAAACGTGCATTATGGCTCGTCGTAATAGTAAGTAATGTAATCTTCAGCAACCCATCCGATCTCGCCTGTCTCGATCTCGACTTCGCGCCAGAAAAAGCCATCGCGTTTCGCATACCCGTCCCGCACCGTCAACAATGGGTCGTCTTCTTCTTTGAGCAATGCCAGCACATCACCGCCCGGTTCGATGCGTAAATTGAGATAGGCGGCGTTGATCCGTGCGCCGGTGGGGACGCGGGTTGGCACGGGCAATGGAGTCGCAGAGGGAGTGATGGGGAGCATGGGCGTGTCGGTCGGCGCGGCCGTGGCTGTCGCTATCTCGGTAGCAGGTAAAGCGGTGGGCGATGGCGTAGGCGTATCGGTAACAAGGGTAGCGATAATGGCCGTGGGCGGCACTGTTTCAGTTATGCTCACACTGACAATCGCTTCGGTCGCTTCAACAGTAGGCGTTGCGGCCGATCCGGCCGCCAGTGTATTGGAGTGCAGCAAATACCATAGACCTAGCAATATCAATCCAAACAACGTCAGCAACAACCCGGTTATACTCTCCTGAAATTGCACCTGGCGCGATTTTTGACGGCCGACACCGTACAGCATATCAACATTGGTGCGTCCCATCAGACCGCGCACGATCAGCACGCCTACGCCCAGCAGCAAAAACAACACCGCCAAAGTCAGAATCGCTTTCAAATACCACAATCTCAACAAAACCAGTCCAAACAGTGTCAGCAACAACCCGATGATGCTCTCCTGAAATTGCACCTGGCGCGACTTTTGGAGGCCGACAACAGACAGCGTATCGACATTGGTGCGCTCCATCAGCCCACGCACGATCAGCACACATACGCTCAGAAGCAAAAACAACACCGCCAAAGTCAGAATCGCATTAATGAGAAATTGAACATTCATCGTCGGTGATAGCGATGCCATCAGGCAGAATAAGCGCAGATGATTCAGTGCGGCCGAGGTCGGCCGATAGCATCATCGTATCGCCGGTGCGGGGGCGGTGGGCCAGAAGATCGGCCGTTTGATAATATGAAAATACGCGCATTATGGCTCGTCGTAATAATAAGTGATGTAATCTTCGGCTACCCAGCCTGTTTCGCCTGTCTCAATCTCGACTTCGCGCCAGAAAAAGCCATCTCGTTTGGCATACCCTTCTAGCACAGTCAAAAATGGGTCATCTTCTTCTTTGAGCAATGCCAGCACGTCGCCGCCCGGTTCAATCCGCAAATTAAGGTAGGTCGCATTAATCCGTGCGCCAGTGGGAACGCGGGTTGGTACGGGCAGCGGGGTAGCCGATGGGGTAACGGGAGGCGTAGCTGTCGCGGTCGGCGTGTCTGGGATATTGGTAGGCGTGGCGGTGGGAGGCAAATCGGTGGGTGCAGGTGTTTCGGTAGCGAGGGTGGCAACGACGGCCGTGGGCAGCACTGTTTCTGTCACATTGGCAATGACTTCAGTCGGCTCGCCCTGCTCATTGGTGGGCGTGGCGGCCGATCCGGCCGCGAGCGTATTAGAATGCAGCAAATACCACAATCCGAGCAACACCAGCCCAAACAGGGTCAGCAGTAGCCCGGTGATGCTCTCTTGAAACTGCACCTGGCGCGACTTCTGACGGCCGACACCGTACAGCGTATCGACATTGGTACGCCCCATCAGCCCACGCACGATGAGAACGCCTACGCCGAGCAATAAAAACAGCCCTGCCAAAATCAGAATCGCGTTGTTGAGAAATTGAACATCCATAGAAATTTTAGCGTGTCAGCCAGTCAGCATTTCAGCCTGTCAGCTTGATAGGCTCTCTTGGTTGACTAGCTGATTGGCGGGTTAGCTGACTCGTTTGTCTTTACTTTTTGCCATAGCTTTTCTATAGATTCTAAATCAACATCGTCAAAAGTCATATTTTTTTCACGCATCAACTGTTCGACACTTTGAAAACGGCGTGTAAATTTCAGGTTCGCCTCACGCATCGCCGTCTCTGCATCCACTTTTAGCCAGGTCGCCAAATTAACCAGCACAAACAAAATATCGCCTAATTCAGATTGCATTTCGGCCGGGGTTTGTGCTTCTTGGAGTTCTGCGATCTCTTCTGCCAGTTTGTCCCACACGCCGTCGATTGTCGGCCAATCAAAGCCTACTTTCCGCGCTTTCTTCTGGATTTTATACGACCGTGCCAACGATGTGAGCGCGACGGGAACACC
>CALECP010000114.1 GCA_937949915.1 uncultured Anaerolineae bacterium | reverse complement strand
CCATCCCCACCGATCACGTTTCAATCGCGTGGGCGATTTGGGGGAATGATCAACCTACCACACCATCGCCCACCGCACCGGTCTACTCGTTTCAATCGCGTGGGCGATTTGGGGGAATGATCAACAGCTCGTATTTGAGTAGGGAATGGAAGAACAAATAACCGTTTATACTCAAACATTCTAGGGAAATCATACCGTCGATCTGCCGAATTACCAAGTTTTTTAGGGTATTTCTCCCCACTTGAACAGCGAGATCGAGCGGTATGCTGTGTTGATCATATTGTTGGCTTTGAAATCTATATTTACGGTTGTTAAGGTGCTGTGATACCCATATATGGGGTATATCTGTGTCGAGGGCTTGACGATGATGGGTCGGGTGCTTTGCCGCTCGATCATGACTTGGCAACATGATTCGACTCATAGCAGATAAATTGTATCTTCTTTCGGCCGAATGCTGCCATATGTGTCTGCTTTTTCCTGACAGGGTGAACAGACATGATAAATGCGAACGTTGTCTTGCTTTGCGTCGATGAGTTGCTCGATGCGGTGCGAGAGCAGAATACGCTCTTTTTCAGTCAGGAAGCACTCGAAAAAGCTGTACTGCGTCCATTTGCCGAAACCACAGAGCAGCTTGTGCAGCTTGGTACGACGGCGGTTGCTGGCAATATCATAGGCGATGAGATAAAGGGTTGTGTCTGCCATATTATCGGATGATGAACGGTTCGTAAGTGGGGATTTCTCCTTGAATCGTTTTGGCGAGCAGGCGGGCTTGGAGTTCGATGGCGCGGCGGTAGGTCGCTTTGTAGTTGAAGGTGGGGTGAGTGAGTGTTTGGTCGAAACGGGCTTCTAATTTGGTGAGGAAGGTGCGTCGGCCATGTTCTGTCAAACGATATGCGCCGAATTGTTCGACAAAATCGTTGGCGGTGAGGGCTTGGTTATTGATCAATGTGATGACGGTTGAATCGACGATGATCGGCCGAAATTCTTCCATTAGATCGAGCGCGAGGGCTGGTTTGCCATAGCGCGTGCTGTGCAGAAAGCCGATGTATGGATCGAGTCCGACAGTGCAGATGGCCGACATCACTTGGTTGAGCAAGATGGTGTAGCCAAAGCTGAGAAGCGCGTTTGCTGGATCGCGGGGTGGACGGCGGGTGCGGCCGTTGAATAGCTCGGGCGATGTGAGAATGTGTCGGTAACAACCAAAGTAGGCGGCGGTCGCGCTCCCTTCAAGTCCGTGGAGGCGGCCCCATGCGGACTCGGTTTGTGGGTTGGTGTGTTGAGGGGCTTCGGCATCGGGTTGGAGATGCTTGACGTTGGTGAGAGCGGTTTTCATCGTGTCGGCCGCGTTGGCGAGTGCATCATGCTGCCGTTTGCGATTAAAACGCAGGAGCATTGTTCGCATGTTGGCTAGTTTGCCATAGACGAATGCTTTGGAGAGCTTGTGGCGCGTCGGCCAATCGAGGTGTGCTTGTGATTGTTTGAGGCGCAGTTGCCCATTGCGTGTAAAGCCGTGTGCGAGATGCCCTTGATATTTGCCATACCGATTGAGAAAAGTAACTTCGGCTCGTTTTTCCATGAGCGCGGCGATGGCGGGGCTGGTGAGGGTGCTTGTGCCATGCACGACAACGCGATCTACCTTGAGCAGCGGCACACGCACTTTGCGTTTGGGCGTTTGTTTCTCTTCGTTTTCGGGGATATGGACGATCAGGGTTTCGCCATCTCGCTTGACGAGTGTTTGCGGTTCGGTGAGGTAGAGGGTTGCCATGTTTAGTTCCATAAGAAAATTATGAGGTGTGAATGATGAAGTATGAAAGAGGGCGGCGCGTCCAGCGCCTGTCTTTTCATAATTCATACCTCATCATTCATCATTTTTTCATTCCTGCTTTCGTTTTTTTGCTGATCGATGTGAAGATGGCGATCAACTCATTTGCTTCAGATTGAATAGGGGGAACTCGTTGTGTTTCTGGCATGATGTCTGCTTCGATAAGCAGTTCGAGCCAGTAATGCGTTTCCTCTAATTCTTGGAGGCAGATGCCTAGTTTGGCAACAAATTCCGCTTTAGAACGAGCGCGGTAAGCCTCACGGTAGTTTGCGCCAACCGATGTTCCAGAACGTAGAAGTTGTTTGCCGATGACGTTTGCCTCTGTAGATTTTGGCAAGTCGCCATATAGTTTGATGATTTGTAGGGCGAATGCTTTGGTTCGTTGTCGTAAATCAGTCATAAGAAAATTGTGAGGTGTGAATGATGAAGTATGAAAGAGGGCGGCGCGTCCTGGGCCTGTCTTTTCATAATTCATACCTCATCATTCATCATTTTTTGTTAGCCATGCGTTGGTATCTTGCCAGAAGGTGTCGGCCGATTCGCTACCATTGAACCGAATGCCAATACGGCCGGTTAATTCCCAGCCGTCTTGTTTGAGATCGGCGCACGTATGTTGCACCGTCGTTTGTTGCGATGGGAGAAATATGTGCTGCCCGTCTGTGCTTTCAGTGAGATCGGAGATAGGTAGCAGTGCTGTTTGCTCGTTGCGCTGGAAAATGAGGCAGAGCGTCCAGCCGGTTTGGGCCGGATCGAGCTGGAGAATGGTCGGCCGTGTGCCGAGGCAGTAGTAGACGGGCATAGGGGCGGATCGCCATTCGATGAGGTTGAGATCAGGCATGGGCGACTCCTTTATGCAGCTTGCCAAGTTCGTCTGGGAGACAAATCGGTTGAATGGAGCAATGTTTACATTTTTTGCGTTCGGCGATGGCGGCCGGGATGGTGTTGTTTGCCATGATGGTGTGGGCGGCCGTGATCGCTTCTTGGGTCGCTGTGCGTAAGGTTTGGTCGAATGGGATGGTGAGGCGGCGGCGGGTTTTGCGGTAGAAAATTTCGCCGGTTGTGATGGGTCGGCCGAGCATTTTCTCAAGGCAGAGGGCTTGGGCGCACAGTTGGATTTGGTCGTTGTCCCATTGGGCGCGGCGGCCGTGTTTGTATTCGACAGGGATAATGTCGCCGTTGCCATTTTCCTCCACGAAGTCGGCAAAACCAGCGATGTTGAGGTCGTCGTTCCACACCCAGATGCGGCGGTTGACGGTGCGGCCGTTGTCGTCTGTCTCTTTGCCCGGTGTGTCTGCCCGCTTGTGTTGGAGCGACCCTTCGAGCATCGGGGCGTTGATGGCGAGTTCTCCACAAACGAACATATACCAGAAGCGGCGGGGGCAGTACGCAAGGTGGTTGAGATAGTTGATCGGCACGTATTGGTTCATTGTTCCCTCCGCAGTTGCCCCATGCCATGTGTCGTTTTTGAGCCTGAGCCTGTATAAAAAGCGAGATCGGCGAGACGGTTGATGTGGCGTACGCTGTTTTCATCCGCTCTGTCTTTGAGTTCAAATTGGACGTGACCCATAAAGCCGACTTGTTGGGCGTGGCGCAGTTTGTACATTTCGGTGTGGGTGCGGTGGCGGGTGACGATGATGTTTTGGGCAGCGTATTCGCGGGTCGTTTCGGCCGTTTCTTCTCCCGTCAACTGATCCCATCGTCTAGCCAAGTTGCCAAAAATGTATGTTGGGTTGGGAACGACTTCGTAGGCACGATACGGCCGGTCATACATTCGGTACGTCGTGGGGGATGCGAAGCGGAGGTCGATAGCGTGGTGTTGTGGTGTGAGGGTGGTTTGTTGCCAATGGTCACGTAAATGGTCGAGGGAGGTATATCCTGCCCGTTTATGGCTGGTGGGGGTGTTGAGGATTTCGCTAATGACAAATTCGGCCGCGTTGAGGCGAATGGTCGGCCGTTTTGTGCCGTCCAAAAAGTAAGCGATGAACGTTTGGAACAGCGTGGGATCGAGGAGGGTGACGCGGATATGCCCTGTTTGGCCGGTGCGGATGGGAAGTTTGCCCCGTTGGTGACGGCCGAACCCTTGCAATTGGGAGATGGTGAACGGTTTGCGGCTTGTGCTATCGTGGAGGATGGCGGCCGTGGCGGGATCAACCGTCTTCATAATGTTGTAGAAGGCGGCGTGGCAGAGGTGGCCTTGTGTGCCGTTGATGGTGGCGGTGTTGGCGGCCGTGAGTTTGATGACGAGGGCGTAGAGATCAGGTTTCATAATGTAATCTCATCCAAAATATGGCGTGTCGGTATTTTTTCTAGTGCAGTCCAGTAAGAATGCGTTGAGTCCAAATGCCACTGTCCAAAATGAATCGGTTTTTCCTGAACCATAAGCACTGAGAGCATAGGTTTGAAACATTGTAGGCAGATTGTAATGAGCCATTTCCCATGGTGGACTTTGACAATACCATGCGATCAGCTTGCGCTTCCGCAGAGCTTTATTAATGCTTTTCAACTGATGGTGCAATTCCCCCTCTACGCGAATCTCCCATCGATCCAGACGAATAGGTTGTTCGTGTTTATCTAGTAATTTTTTCTTCGGAATTGCAAAGTGGATTCGATTACTTTCACTAGACAAATCATTGATTTGCAAATATCCCAATACGCTTGACCGTTTTGCGCGTCTCAAAAAAGAATCGGCTCTGCCTGTCGATGTTTTTGCACGAAGCAAACCCTCAAATTTATCTCCTGATAAAGCATTGAACTGTGTTCGACGCAAAACAAAGGGCAGACTGTAGATTTTGAAAGGAAACCATCCTTTTTGCTCGTCTAGTCGATCATAAAGTGCAACTTGAAAGTAACTACTTCCGCGAAATGATTCGATCTCTGGTAAGTATCTATCTCTTGGTTGTGGTTTCTTGATATGTTCACTGACTTGTCCAAAGTGATACCAAGTTTTGCGTTGTCTCTCTTCTATTCCGGTTATTGGCTCGATAGGTTGGTAGAGGTCAATAATCAATTCACTTAATGTCTCATCGTTCTTTTCTCTATTGTTTGTCAATCCTGCTGATTTGATTCGCTCTTTCGCCGCCATAGCCTCAAGTGGTGAGTATTTTCCCCAATAATGTTCAAATTTTTCTTTTGGCGTGTAGCCATCGTCAATATGCTCAAGAATGTCACGACGTTTGATCGGCTGTGTGTGTAGATGAGAAGCGGTTGCATCTTGCACATAGTTGTAAACGTAGTGAGGAATTAATGCCCATGCCTGATTTGGGATTTTGATGGTATTCGGTTCGCGTCCACGACGGCCTAAACGGCCGATTCGTTGGATAAACTGCGCCCCTGAACGTGCCTCAAACACCATGAAATCTTTGTCTTGAAAATCTACCCCGACATCAATCGTTGTTGTTCCCACACTGAAACGACATTTCAATCCATCTCGGCGGACAGCACTATCCATATAACCATGCACTTCGCCAACATTATCTTCCCCAAATTTTTCAGAAAGAAAAAGAGCCAGTAACTTCGCCTCATAAACACTATCTAGCACAAAAATACCTCGTGCCGATGGATACTGATCGAGATATGCTTCAATATCATCCCATAATTGTTCAACTATTTTTTGTCCGCTTTTCCACTCACCTAAATTGGTTTTGTATAAGTTCAGTTGCAATGGCTCAGAAACAATTCGCCCTTCGTTTGTTGGTTCAGTTGTCACATTGATAACAGGAATATTGAGTCGTTGATATGCCCATTCATAAATACCTTGTGGTGTTGCTGATGAGAATATAAACACATGGGGTTTGTCTGGAGCAAGGCGAGCGATTGTACCAACGATGAAGGCTACGTTACCAACTTGTTTTGTATCGTAGAGATGGAACTCATCAAAGGCAATAACAGGAAAATTGTTGATCAATGCTTGAAACAGTCGCTCACGCATATTTATCCGACTACTATAACCATACAAATCAAATGCCATGAGATGAAGGATGTCTGGATTGGTTAGTAACGCATGATAATCCTCCCAATCGGCTGTGATTGTTGCAAGTGTTTCTGTGTTGCTACGAACTTGCATTTGTTCCCGATAGCCATCAAGCCGCTCACTATCGACACGAACAATATCCAATTTGCCCAAATGTTTTCTCAGCGCGGCCTCTTGATCACGGATCAGTTCGTTTGTTGGATACACACCAATAGTTCTTATCCTATCAAGAATTGTTGATGCAAAATTGGCAAGCGTTTTTCCACTGCCTGTTACACTTGAGTTGATAATGGCAACAGAATTGTTCTTTACTATTGCATTTCGTACCTCTTCCAGCGTTTTGGCTTGATGATGGTATGGCTCAAGTTGTTCCACAAACGGTTGATCGAGTGTGTTGTAACGTAAGTGGTCTACAACGTATTGCATAAATATCCTCCCAAGCTATTTAATGCGTTTTTGCAGTTGGGGCATTTTTTGAACGCTTTCACTGTCGCTTTGTCAGGTGTTGACATATATCCCATGTTTAGGGGAATGTTGATCTTTTCATCGCCAAAATTGGCTGTTACGAAATCAATGTCATCAAATGCTGATTGGCGGATGAGCCGAGTGGGAATTGAGTGTGTCAGCAAATCGAAAACGATAGGTTTGTCTCGTAGATCATCCCATGCAAGTAGTGGTTGGCTTACGCAATCACCTTGCTCACGAGTCACATTTTGTGTTGACTCTACATGCAGATATGTTTTGCACATAAATTTGCCGAGTCGGATAAACTGTGGGAATGATTTCTCGTTTTTACTGATGACGTAGAATTTGAAGGTTGAAAACGGCCGCCAACATTTAATAAATCCCCAATCAGGATAACCGGCTGATGGTTTCTTTCCCAGTTTATATGTTTCACCCATTGTGTTGTATTGGTTGATGAGGGAAGATCCATTGATCAAGTCGGCCGGTGTCACATAAGCAGACTGCTCCTCCCACGCAGTTTGTAACTGCTCGGGGTAATGTGGATGTTGTACTTCATTCCGCCATTGTGAGTTTGCCCATTTCAATGCGTAGGTCAGTGCATAGTTGTGAATGAATGCCCCTGTTTCTGCAATCTTTCCACGTTCAGTTGTGGCGAAAAACAGGTAATCATGGAGAGTTAAATGGCAACGGTAAATGTGCATTATGCATCTCCGTCACCATCATCCGATTGTCCTCGCACATTATGTGCATAACCGAATGCTTGTTCGTGAATTTGTTGTAAAAACAGTTGTAAACTGTTTTCAGTGCTAAACAAAGCCTGTGCATCCGAAAGCAAAGCATTCAAATCCTCACCAGACATGATTTCGGTACGGCCGAATACCTTTTTACGGGCTTGTTCACCAACTTGCCTGTTCCACTTCTCGATCAAATCAGGTGCGTTTAAGTAGTTTGGAATTGTATCATTCTCGTACAGCGCGTCATAGTAAAGTTGGGTTAATTCAAGGTTTGAGTATATTTCTGTATCAGAAAAAGTGATTTCAAGTATGTGATTACGAACAAAGCCTTCACGATTACTCTCTGCACCGTACCGCGTTGTACGAAGTATGTTGCCTAAAACATAAATAAGTTCATGTGGTGTAACATCAACCAATGTTTCTACAGTTGGTATGAACACCTGTGGCAAGAGATTTTCACGACTGGCAAATGCCGAACCTGCAATTCCACCCTCTGTGGTTTCTTTGATCGCATTGAGTGTCATATCTCGCATTACTTGATCCTGCGGCCGAATCACAAAACCACTGTCAGTTAATATACGTGCTTTTTGTGAATTAGTTCCTGTGGTTGCCGCAAATCCGTAAAGTACACAATCAGCACACTCGCCACATGAGTTACCCATAATTTCACATTCACCTTGTTTAACCCGTGGCTTTTTACTCTTTTTGTCAGTGAAAATGTCTTGTTTTGGGCTGTACCCATGAGCGCGAGAGGTTGCCCGACCAGTACGGCGTTCAGGTGCGATCTGCTTACGCTTATACATAATAATACGATCAATTGGTGCAGTGTTTTCAATCCCAGATTGAAGCACTTCAACATCAAGCGTCCGCCCCTCTGTGGTAAAGATAGCATGTGATTTTGTCTCACGAAGAACGACGATTTGAACGTATTTTCCTTGTCGATATGCAGGGATTGCATCAAACAGGAATGATGTGTAAGGTTCTTTGTGCAAAATAGAGATATTTTTAACGTCAGTCATCGGATGGCTCCTGATTCTTTTTCTTCTGTTTGGATAGTTCGATTTTTTCGGTGATTTCTATATCGGTTCTATAGTAAATGGCATCTGCCAACGCATTTTCTTCGTGTGTCAGTTTGGCTTTGCTACTTCGGCAACGTTGGATGAATAAGTCATCTACCATCAGATCGGCAAACTGCCCAACAGAATTGAGTAGAGATTTTTCGTCTGGCGATACAAAACCACCAGAAAGACGTGATAGGCGTTTAAGCAAGCGCCCTGCGACTCGTTCTTTCAATTCGGCCGAATCCAAGCCACTCGGACTCGTCTTGATCGCCTCTATGGCCGTGCGGAAAATCGTTTCGTAACGATGAGCGCGACCTTTCAGAGGATAACGATTTGGGTTGAACAGTTGTAAGGATACTGTTGTTAATTTTTGTGCAAGGCTCAACTTTGCACCTCCTTTTTTTAGTTTTTGGTCGTAGAGCAATTTACAAGCAACTTGCAAAGCTGGTGGTAGCTCATAACCATTTTCAGTTTGCCAACGCTTATAGAAATGTGCGCCAGCAGTCGGTTCTACGCTGTATTTCTCCAGAATTTGGGCAACTTGTTTGTCACGGTTGCCACGGCCGCCACTCAGGGATGCATTCACTTGCCAGATAGCGGAAAGAACGTCTAGCGTCTTTTCAAGATTAGCTAGTGCAATGACATCACCTTGCCTCACCGTTTGCTCAGGACGAATCAGCACTTTGCGGAGTAGGGTGTGGACACCATCTAATTCGATAATGTGCTTCATTTCATCAGGGCGCGTTAATGGCAAGTATGGTTTGTCTGTGACATATACTCGAACACCGAGTAGTAGATGAATGAGAAGCGCACTATAGGTTGCTTTCATCCAAATTTCTGAATCTGTGGCCGCGAATGTTTTGTCACGACTGCTGATCTCATAGGGAATAAGTAGAAAGTGTGCTGACTCAATCGCCGCCATCTTCATTTTTTCACCCGCTAATTCACGAACTGGGGCTTTGCTTTTCTCGCTCAATTCGGCTAAATGCTCGGCCATTTCAGTAAATGAGCGTTGAATCGTGTCGATCCATTCATCATCAACTTCTTTGTTTAACAACCATAATTGGGGCAATGGCGGCAAATCGTCAGGGTGACGGGAGTCGTAGCGAAGTTTGATCCGTGTTGAATCTCTAAATGGTTCAAGAATCTCACTTGCGTATGTCCAAAATTCGGGTGTGAATGAGTAATCAGGAAGCAGATAAAGATAGAGTCGCTTCGACTCATTTTTGCTAGAGCCTCGCCCAAACCCTAAGCCTAACCGCTCTCTCAAAACGGTTTCAAGGTAGCACATTGGACACCAGACTTGCATAGGTGCGGCTTTGTCATAAACAGGGCGAAGACGATTTGAGAATGTGGTTGTGACAAGTCCCCCCATCGTTATTTTTCTGTTCTTTGATTTCATCTGTTGGGGAATTTCACGATTGCAGAATGAGCAGATTCGGCCGTGTCCAGATGTTCGCTCCTTGCTTGAAACAGCAATAGGACTGGAGACCATCGAGCGTTGACCAAACGAAAAACGAATATGTTCGGTTATATATCGTTTGATGTCATCTTGTAAGCCATACTCTTGATTTACATATCCAATTCTTTTCGCTATATCTTCAAATGGTTGCAGCGTCTCAAATGCCTTTTGGCGCATTGTGGACAAAATCGTATTCAAATCAGATGTGTTGACTGTACGCTTATTGCCAAAATCTTCATTTTGCAGGTAGTGATATGCAATAATGACGGCATGATCAGCAAGCCC
>CALECP010000113.1 GCA_937949915.1 uncultured Anaerolineae bacterium | reverse complement strand
AGTTCGGTTTGGTTTTGGTAGGAAATAGTGCCGGAGTTCCGTGACGTGGTCTCTTTGCCCTACCATGGATGTAAACTTAACATCCCTAGATTCAACTGAAGGAGACATATCCTCCCTGATGTTGGACTCACGCCAATTTTCCGCAATAGGTCCTGGATTCGACTCTCCGCGCCTGCTTGAACCACGGGCACTCGTGACATATTTACAAAAAAATACACCGCTTCCTCGCGCCAATATACCGGCATGTACTAGGGATCATACAGACAAGTGCCGATAAACACTCATGTGATCTCCCTGGAACCTCAACACGAACGCCCTCCTTCGAAAAGATAGGGCGACATCACTCACTAGCTGCGCGCAAATGCTGGCTTCGCTCATCTCCGTGAAGTTTCGCGTTGCCTCCCCAACGCCCTCCCTGTCTCCGCAGCCATTAGAGCCGTGACCCCCGCTCGCCGGAAAAAACGTCAGAGTCGGCTGGAACACGTGGGGAACGAAGGACAAAGTAGCCAAATCCCACAACAGGTCCTCGAACAGCTCTATCCCATGCGCGGAAGAAGCCTGGAAAAGGGCGTACCCAAATTCAATTCCCGGAAGTTGTGAGGACGATTTTTTCGTGATCGGTTGGGTGAGATCTTGTATAGGTGTAGACTACTCCTGTGACACCTTTCTCTCCGGCCACCGCCGTAGTGGCACGCGTAATGGTTAAAAGATACGAATATATAAACGGCAAGTTCTATGCTCAAGGCTGCCATGCTATTGACGCAAACTTTGCGCGAGCCTACGATTTGCTCATATTTCCTTGCAGAGAGACACGTCTTCCACCTTCCTCTCGCAGAGAAATAGGGGTGTTTCTTCCAAGCATGAAACCACCGTTGTCTTCAAGAAAGGGATTGAGCGGATGATCTCAGGCCTATCCTCCACGAGTGAAGCACTTTATTCGATGCAAGTTCTGGGCCACATGGAATAGCATTCCAAGAGAGGACGGGGACTCGTCCTCGACAGTAGCAAGTGTTTGAGCCTAAAGCGTTGCAAGTTGCACCTGGTCAAGAATGACGCTGAGTTGCTTCCCGGCGATGGCGCCAATCCCCCCTTGCCCTTGCATCTCCAGTACAATTGACTGTAAGACCTGGAGTGCCCCCTGAAATGCCCCCATGCGATGCCCCAGCGTCTTGGAGTCTGCTGACACAACGCTGATGAGCGATGGGATGTTCTTGGTATCGTACTGGTCGTCAAGCTTCGCCAAGTTCAGGGTGAAGTTTGGCGTGACCTGCATATTTTCGGTGTGAACGTTCAACTTCAAACAGATGTAGAGGCGGTATATTTGGCGTTGTCAGCGTTATTAGCGGTGTATCCCGTGTTGATCCTGGATGGCAGCCCAGCTCTATCAAGATTCCGACAAGAAGCATGGGTTCCCCCCACGAAACTCACACAAATCATGGCACAGCACTCAGATGGTGGCTCTACCTTGAACTTGATGGTTATTTGCCCCAACAGCTGATCTTGGATGGAGACGTATTCTGTCTCTTTGATTTCCCCTGTAACCTGAAACTCCCCTTCGCCCACTCGACCGAGGCGGAGCCGAGCGTACCCGAAGGCTCTGCCAGGAGAATCGGCCACTAGGACTCGAACAAGCAAGTTTACGTTGGACGCCAGCATGAACCGTACGCACCCAGTCCCTTGCCAATCACTCTGGCCGGGAACAAAGCTGAAGGTCGGGTTTTCGTTCGTTGTCGAACACGGGGGAGACGCAACGTGGGTCACGAATTATTCGTTTGTGGGGCTTGCATCGTGCGAGCCCGCAACAAACAGTGTGCATATGGTTCTGGAAGGCTGTGAGTTGTCTCCATCAAAAGTTAACGCCTACTTTTTGAGTCCTTCCTGCTCGAGCCCATGGTCGCATCCAAAATTGATTATTTCCTACTGCCACTGCGCTTTTTGCCGAAGGCTATGTCACGGTTGAGCCACCTCATACTCTATCTCTATCTCTATCTCTATCTCTCAATCTCTATCTTCTTAAAAAAGGAGCGATCAAATGCGGCGATTTGGTCTGCTCCGATGGTGGTCAGGTGGTGGTGCGCGGCCGTCGCGTCGTCGCGCAGTTGGGCAATGTTGATGCCCCGGCAAGTGGCTGGCAATGGGGCTAACCATTGCTGTACCCGCAAGAACATTTTGACCGCCCCGCGATAGTTGCCCCGCTCGATTTGCAAATACGCGACAGCGACTTGCAGAATGGCGCGATACAGCTCTTTGGCGGCCGATTGATCGGCGTTCCAGGCATCTTCTAGCCCGTGATGGGCTTCATAAAATTGTTGATCGTTAAAGAGCGCAATGCCCGCCCGCGCCAATTCGGACAAAGGTTGTTGGCAAGCGGTGGTGATGACGGCCGTCTTGTCCGGCCGTGCCAGTTGGCCGATCAGCGTTTCTAGCGCCCCTAATTGTGATTGTAATGGGTCGCGCAAAAGCACACCGTCTGCCCCCGCCGACCGCGCACGGCCGAGCAGACTGCTATCGGCCGTGATCGCCAGTACCGGCAAGCGACGGGTTGCGGCCGATGATTTGATCACACCGATCCAGCGTTGCCACGGGAGCGCAGCATCATCCAAATCGACCACGATCAAATGAGGCTGCATCGTCGCAAGCTGTTGGGTCAGGTTTGCCGTTTGTCCCGGCGTTAATGGTTCGCCCGGCCGATCTAGCGCATCTTGTGTGCCAAAATGATCGGCCGCCATCCATTCGACAGTAAAACCAAGCGCGTGTGCGGCCGTGCGGACATGCGCCTGCACACGCCCTTTTTCGCTATCTGCATCTTCTGCCGTGCCAAAGCCAAGTATCATCGTCATATCGTTAATTGTCGCCCAACGTCTCTAATTGTTGTCGCGCAAATGCCACGGCCGACTCGTCATTCCCCAGCGCGATCACCTTCTCAAAATCAGTCGTCGCTGCAATCGGGTCGCCCTTTTCGCGGTACGCATTGCCCCGGTTGTACCATGCAAACGCATTTTCGGGATCGCGTTCAATCGCCAGCGTGAAATCGACAATAGCGATGTCATAGTTGCCCAATGCGACATGCGATTGAGCGCGATTGAAGTAGTAGAATGGCTCGGCCGCATCGAGTGAGATCACCTTTGTGTAATCAGCAATCGCTTCCTGATGGCGGCCCAGTTGACGCAACGCCGCCCCGCGTGCCGCAATCGCAAATTCATTGTTCGGTTCTGTGGCGATCACCGTGTTTAGCTCACCCACCGCTTCGTCTAGTTGTCCCGTTTCTGCCAGCGCACGGGCGCGATTGTACCGGGCAAACATATCCCGGCCGTCTATCGCCAGCACCCGGTCATAATCAGCTATCGCCGTGTTGAAATCATCCCGTTCCAGATGGATGAGCGCACGGTTATTGAGCCAATCGGCCGGAGGATTTTCTGACAGCGCAATCGCCTGATTAAAGTCGAGCAATGCCGCGTCCATATTGCCCTTGCCCTGGTACGCTTTGCCCCGCGTAAAATAAAGATAGCCAGCGTCAGGCATCTGTGCGATCTCTGTGTTGAGCAACGCAATCGCCTGATCAAATTGATTCGACTCAAGCGCATCGTTCGCCTTCAGCAGTTGGGCGCTGATCGGGGTGGAGGTCGGGGTCAATGTCGCCGTCGGGTCAGGCGTATTGGTCGGCACAAGTGTCGGCGTTTGCAGGGGGGCAGGTGTTTGTGTCGGCCCGGCCGTGCGGACAGGCGTAGCTGTGTACAAAGGTGTATCGGTGGGGACAAGGGTCGATGTCGGCCGTCTGGTCGGTATCCCCGTTGCGGGGACGGGCGTAGGGGTGGGCGACACTTGCACACACCCGACTAGCACCCACAAGCAAACGGCGAGCAGCCCCATATTTGCTTTCTTTATCATTAATCGCGCCATTTGATGTTACAGCCGATGCTCGGTTTTTGCGCGGCCGAAACGGCCGTCCCCGCTACCAGCGCATCCAGTGCTGCCCGTATATCGCTACCCGTTACCGGAATACCGTTGTTCGGCCGTGAATCATCCAATTGTCCACGATACGCCAGCTTCAAAGCGCCATCATAGACAAAAAAGTCGGGCGTACACACCGCACTGTACGCCTTCGCCACCTCTTGTGACTCGTCATACAAATACGGAAAGTTGAACCCCATTTCGGCCGCCAATTGGTGCATTTTGTCCGGCGCATCACTGGCATACGCGCCTACGTCATTGGCAGAAATCGCCACAAACTGCACCCCTTTCTGCGTATAGTCATTAGCCAGCCGCGCCAATTCAGGATTGACGTGCTTCACAAATGGGCAATGATTACACACAAACATAATCACTGTCGCCACATCAGATTTAATGTCGCTTAATGCCAGTGTACGCCAAGAAACAGTGTCCAAAAGCGCAAAATCGGGGGCAACACTGCCCAGTTTAACCATCGTAGAAGGAATTGCAGCCATTTTTATACCTCGTGAATTAAATAAGTTAGGAAAGGGAAACTCACTTCATCCCTCATCCTTCATCCTTTTCTTCTTTCTTCTTCACTCAAATGATAGCAGACAATGCCAAATGCTACCGCCACATTGAGCGATTGTTTGATGCCCCGCATCGG
>CALECP010000112.1 GCA_937949915.1 uncultured Anaerolineae bacterium | reverse complement strand
CCTGCACGACGGACAACTTTGGAGTCCGAATTGGTGGACATCAAGTACCCCTGGTACTGGTGCGGATTGGCCTTCTACATCTCACTGTTACCTCAATCCGTAACACACGATTAGCGCAATGTTAGGGTGAGGACGTACCGTTATGGTCGTCCCACCACACACAGGGGCAGGCATCTTGTCTGCCCCTTTTTGTTTCACATTTTCCACGTACACTTCTCTCCAAAGAGAGATGAAAATATGTAAAGAATCAGAGAAAAGAGAAAATAAACATGTTTCACACAAATCCACAAACCACATATGCAAAAAATAGATTGACCCGCGTGTGCGGGCTTTTGTCATTATTGATCATGGGCGTATGGCAAACCGCTTCGGCCCAATTGGGACAGATGGACGCGATTTGTCCGGCCGATAATATAATAACGCCAATACCCCCAACAACTGCCCCACTCGCCGTTGCAATGTCCTCCCTCGGCTTTGTAACACAATCTCCCCTTTATCTAGTCGGTGCGTTTGTTGCGCTCTTCATTTTGCTGTTCGGTGTCATCAAATTTAGAAAGAACACAACATTCTTGCTCACGATTGGTCTGCTCGGCTTCATGCTGTTCACATACAACAGTACGAGCACGCTAGACGCACAGACAGAAATGGAGCAGGGTATTCATTGTGTTTGCCATGCAGAAGATGTTGTAACCGCACCGCCATTGGTCGGGCAAACAGGTGAAATGCAAGGGATCACCGACCACGAGCAGTGCCGTCCAGAGGGATTGTACAAGCACGAGTCAGGTCTTGTACCACCGTTCTGCAAAGTTTATGATACAGACGGCCGTGAAGTGATGACCTCCGCTCGCCGTGTGATCGGCTACTTCGCCACATGGCGAACCGGCAAGAACGGACTCCCTGCCTTCCTTGTCACCGATATTCCCTGGGGAAAATTGACTCACATCAACTACGCTTTCGGCCATGTTGCTGTCGATGATAATTATGCACTGTCAGTCAACACAGATGTTCCGGGTAATGCGGGGACAGACATGGAGTGGCCAGAGTATGGCATCACGATGGATAGCAGCCTCCCTTATACAGGTCACTTTAATCTGTTTGCCCAACAGAAAGAGAAGCATCCTCATGTAAAATTGCTGCTCTCTGTCGGCGGTTGGGCTGAAACAGGCGGCTACTGGACATCAGACGAAACATTAGACATGGCCGTTGATGGTGTCATGAATGGTTTTGCGTCAGACGGTGGCTTCTATGCGATGACGACCAATGCAGATGGTAGTGTCAATCAAGCCGGAATCGAGGCATTTGCCGACTCGTCCGTTGATTTCCTGCGCGAATTTCCGTTCTTTGACGGGATCGACATCGACTACGAATACGCGACTTCATTGATGGACACAGGCAATCCAACCGACTTTGATTACTCAAACCCGCGTCGGCCGTATTTGAACGAATCTTATGACGTATTGATGCGCGTATTGCGTGAAAAATTGGATCAGGCAGGCGTAGAAGATGACAGATATTATCAATTGACTGTCGCGGCCCCTGCATCCAGCTACATGTTGCGCGGTTTGGAACAGTACAAGCCAGCCATCTACCTCGACTTTCTCAACATGATGAGCTACGACCTGCACGGATCATGGAACGCATTCGTCGGTCACAACGCCCCTTTGTATGACAACGGTGCCGACCCTGAACTAGACGCTTGGCGTGTCTATGACACATCAAATCTCGAAACTGCGCCCTACATGGCACATGGTTCGCTTAATACCGAATGGGCGGCGAACTACTTTAAGGGCATCATTCCACCTGGCCGGATCAACGTCGGCATTCCGTACTACACACGAGGCTGGCAAGATGTTGAAGGCGGCACAAACGGCTTCGGCGGTCTCTCATATCCGAAGGATGGACAAATGTTTGATCGGAGCGCGTGTCCTGACGGGACAGGCATCGGGCAAAACAACGATCCGACAGATTATTGTGGTAACGGTGCGATGGGTATCGACAACATTTGGCATGACTTAGGTGAATTGGGACAAGAGCTTGGGTCTGGTGCAAGCCCGATGTGGCACGCGAAGAACCTTGAAATGGGTAACACGAGCCAATTCATGATGGACATTGTTGCGGCACATGCTGAAACGTCGATGGATGACCCGATTCAACAGATGATAGGGACGTATGAGCGTTTCTACGACGAGGTTGCGGTTGCGCCGTGGCTGTGGAACGCGGAGAAGCGTGTGTTCCTCTCAACAGAAGATGAACAGTCATTCGATACGAAAGTAGACTGGGTGATCGAGGAAGAGCTAGGCGGCATCATGTTCTGGGAAATGTCAGGCGACTACAGTACGCCGACTGACCCTGCGTTAGCGGAGCGTGGTATCTGTGCTGATAATTACTTCATGGGATCAACATTGACTTCACGTGGGTTCAATGATTTGCAGAATGCCTCACCGTATGGTGTTGTGGTAAATGATCGGCCGATGCCGGCCGAAGCGATTGATGCAGTCGTTGAACTTCATAGCTACCCATTGGGTGATGACAACTTCCCGGTTAATCCGCAACTGCGAGTTGAAGTGCCTGAAGGAATCAGTTTGGCGGGTGCAATCATTGAGTTTGATGTTCCGACATCAACCCCACCTAGTATCAAAGAGTATTGGGGGACTGGCTGGCAGCTAGGCGTAGAGGTCATCGAAGAGGGACATTCTGGTAACGGCAATGTCGGCGGCTTGGCAGGTGACTTCCATCGCGTCCGCGTGACATTGAAGCAAAACGATCTGGGCTCAACGTTCGATTCCGGCGGCGAAGGATTGCTCTTTTACTTGCCGTTCTCGACGATTTCGGCCGTTACTATCGACTTCGGTAGTGGCCCACTCGCACTACACTCTGAGTACCCAGATATTCCACTTGTTGATCTTGCGGCCGCAACGGCCGGGCCGGCCGCTTCTGCGGCTGACTGTGCAAGCGCTGTCGCGTACAGCCCTGACGGCCCGGGCCCGAATGCCTGGGATCAATATACGGCAGCAAGCGGCCATGTGCTTTATGAAGGGAAGCTGTGGAAAGCCAAGTATGCAACATCTGATACGCCTGAAGAAAGTGCATGGGGTTCTTGGGAACTTATAGGGTCTTGTCTGCCGTAATTTCAATCAAAAAAGTAGCCCCACTTTGACGTATGGAAATCCCGTAGATGCAAGGTACGCCTTGCGTCTACGGGATAATCGCCAAAAAGTATACGAGAACAGACGATGTTGCCATGTTCTCATCTCTTCTCTTCATCTCTCCCCCATATGGATATGTTTGGTCTGATTGGCTATCTCGGATCAAAGCTCGGAGTCTACATAGAGCTTAGACGCACCCAAAGGTGAAATGATGCTTGCGCGAAGGCACTCTTTCACAGACAATGTAACTAGAATTGATATATCTGTGTAGTATCTGCCTTTGGAGTAGAAAATGAATAAAAAACTATCCTCATTTAATGTTATTTGTATTTTTGTTATCATCATTTTGACTGGGCTGATCAGTACTGTTTTTGCGGCCGGACAAATGCGAGAAGTTGCTCAATGGACACATCTTTACGACAGCCCGGCCGGGACCCCCTTGCGCGGTGTTGCGCTTGAGCCGGGGATGCAGGTGAAAGAACTGAACCGCTCCAATGGCGGCCGTTGGCTGCTGGTGCAGAGTGATATGGGCAATGGTTGGGTGCCTGCTCAAGCGATTGTGGGCGCAGTCAATGAGCTTGTGGCCGCTGTGACGGTTGATCCATATGAAGAAATCGGCAATGCGCGTACCGTGCGCTGGACGCATCTGTATGATCAACCGGCTGGCAAACTGTTGCAAATGGTTTCTATTCCACCCAATACACCTGTTTTGGTACAACAATATAGTGCCGACGGTCACTGGGCGTTGCTCCATACCAGTATGGGCAATGGCTGGTCGCCTACCAATGCGCTCAATGTACGCGCACCACAGGCTGATACACCTGCCCAGCCACCTACCCAGCCCGACACGCCCATGCCGCAGCCGGATACCTCGGCCGAACCGGAAAGCCCGGTTGCCGAACCAACGGCTGCACCAACTGTTGAAGCGGAGACTCCGGCCGATCCAGAAGCCGCCCAACCTGAGCCAGAAAGCCCGGCCGAACCAGAAGCGACGCAACCTGAGCCAGAAACGGCCGTCGATACCAGCACGCCTGACATCACGGCCGTGGTTATCGACCGCATAGAGTCACACAAAGCGGTGATCACATTGTCGTACACAGGTATTCCGATGGACGGATACGCGCCCTTCTTCTACATCTTTGACCCCGATAATTGTATTGTCGATTGTGATGAGCCAGATAACGCGCTCGATTATCCGATTCACGGAATTACGACAATTACAGAAGGGATTACACCATCTGGCACGATTCAAGTGGAAGTGGGGATCGATAATTTGTATTGTGGTGCAGAGCCATTTACCCGACGGCTGGTGGCGGTGGTTGCCGACTCACGGCCGCTCAATGCAGGACAAAGCACCACGGCCGACGACCTCGTAGAATTTGCGTTTGAACATCAATGGTGTCAATAAAATAAAAAGACACGATGCGAATAAGCATCGTGTCTTTGTTTCCAAAGCACCCCAGGAGGGACTCGAACCCCCAACCTACGGATTAGAAGTCCGTTGCTCTATCCTTTGAGCTACTGAGGCAGGTAGGCGCACATTGTACGGCATACTGCTTTTTGTCGTCAACAACAGTTTTCTGAAAACCCTATTGTGAAAAGAGCGTGCTAATAAGATCGCACATCACCGACGCATTACAATTTATCCGGCCGATACGATATCCTCCCGTAGCAAGACCTGCATCCGCAGTGCTGTGCGCTCGCGGCCGTCGATCTCAATATCGACCAACGCTGGCACACATACAATATCTTTTTGCTCGTCTGATAAATAGCCTCGTGCAATCGCAATCGCCTTAATTGCTTGATTGACAGCCCCTGCGCCAATTGCTTGGACTTCGGCACGGCCGATCTCTCGTATCACCCCCGCTATCGCACCAGCCACTGCGGCCGTGCGAGAACGAGCGGATACCTTGATAATATCAACATCCATGTTTTGAGCCTCCAGAAAAAAATGACCACTCCTCAAGTTGAATCCACGCTCATTCTAGTGAATATACGCTTTTCGTGTCAAGAATAACTGAAAAACGTAGATGTGTTAAAAGAACGCCTGAATCCCAGTCTGGGCGCGGCCGAGAATGAGCGCGTGAATGTCGTGTGTCCCTTCGTAGGTGTTGACCGTCTCCAAATTGATCATATGTCGAATGACGTGGTATTCGTCCAAGATGCCATTGCCACCGTGCATGTCCCGCGCCATCCGGGCAATATCGAGCGCTTTGCCACAATTGTTGCGCTTGATGAGCGAGATCATTTCCGGGGCCATTTTGCCCTCGTCAAACAAACGGCCGACCCGCAACGCCGCCTGTAAGCCCAGCGCGATCTCCGTTTGCATATCGGCAAGCTTCTTCTGGATCAGTTGCGTCGCGGCCAACGGTTTGCCAAATTGCTTGCGGCCGAGTGTGTAGTCGCGGGTGCGCTGCCAACAATCTTCGGCCGCGCCCATCACGCCCCATGCGATCCCATACCGCGCCCGATTGAGGCACTCGAATGGTGCTTTTAGCCCCGCGCCATGGGGCAGCAGCGCATCATCGCTTACTATTACATTGTCCAACACCATTTCGCCAGACGGCACACCGCGAAAGCTCAATTTGCCGTCGATAGTGGGCGTTGTCAATCCGGCCGTGCCACGCTCCAGCACAAAGCCCCGAATCACATCATCCAATTTTGCCCACACCACAAACAGATCGGCAATCGGCGCGGTACTCCAGCGCTTGTGTCCGTTTAGTCGGTAGCCACCGTCTATTTTTGCGGCCGTGGTCGTCATGCTGCCCGGATCAGACCCCGACTCTGGCTCTGTCAAGCCAAACGCCCCGATCCGTGCGCCCGTTGCCAATGGCGGCAGGTACTTCTCGCGCTGCGCTTCTGTGCCAAATTGATAGATCGGGAACATGACAAGCGATGATTGAACGCTGATCATGGTGCGGTAAGCAGAATCGACGCGCTCCATTGCTCGTGCCAGCAATCCATACGTGACATAGCTTTCACCCCGGCCGCCATACTGGGTCGGAATCGTATTGCCCAGTAATCCTTGTGCGCCCAGCGTGGGATAGAGGGCGCGGTCAAATAGCTGGTCGTGATAGGCGGTATTGATGTGGGGTTGCAGTTCTGCTTGGGCAAATTGATGGGCGCTGTCACTGCTTGCTTGCTCGGCGGCCGTCAATTGGTCGGCGAGCAACAGGGGGTCGTTCCATTGAAATTGATATTGACTCATGATGTCATGCCTCTTTTTCGTGTTATCTTGTGCGTTTCTTCTATATGGCTATCATAGCATTTTCGTCGTCCACGATCATTCTGTTTGCGCTGGTGTGGGGGTGTGTGCTAAAATGATTTTGTCCCGATGTGGGACACTACAACAAAACCGAGAGGTATGAGATGAAAATATCCGTCCTACAAGAAAATTTAGCAAAAGGGTTGAGTATTGTTAGTCGTGCCGTCAGCACACGCTCGACGTTGCCGGTGTTGGCAAATGTTTTGGTCTCCACAGATAACGGCCGTCTAAAATTATCGGCGACCAATTTAGAGATTGTTGTCACTTGTTGGATCAATGCGAAAGTTGACCAAGAAGGGGCGATTACTGTGCCATCACGCACATTTAGTGATTTGGTCAATTCGTTGCCGCAGCAGACAGTTGACCTTTCTCTGGACGAATCGACACACACGATGCACATGCAGTGTGCGCGCACAGAGGCGAATTTGCGCGGGATTGCGGCCGATGAGTTCCCGTTGATCCCAGAGCCAGATTTGGAGCAAGGCATCCAGGTACGGGCAGGTGCATTCAAGCAGATGATCAACCAAGTGTCATTCTCGGCCGCGACGGATGACACCCGGCCGACCCTGACAGGCGTGTCGATGCAATTCACACCCGGCCGTCTAAAAATGGCCGCCACCGATGCGTTCCGGCTCTCTGTGCGCGAAGCGGATATTCCCGACTACACCGGGGATGCAATGAGCATTATCGTTCCCGCCCGTGCGTTGTCTGAAGTGGCCCGTGCTGTCTCTGATGACGAAGAAGTGCTGCACATCACGCTGCCCGAAGGACGCAATCAAATCATGTTCGTCCTCAGCAATGTGGTCGTCGTCTCTCAATTGATCGAGGGCAACTTCCCCGACTTTAGCCCGATCATTCCAGCAAAATACACGACCAAATCAATTATGGACACTGCTTCATTCCTCAAGGCGTGTCGCACCGCTTCGATTTTTGCGCGGGAAGCCAGCCACACCGCACGGGTCAAATTCCAGCCCGGTGACGATGGGATGAGTGGCAGCGCGATTATTTCTGCCAACAGTGCAGAGATGGGTAACAATGAAGCACAGGTCGATGCCTCTGTAGAGGGTGGTGCGGTCGAAGTGGCGTTCAATGTGAAATACCTGACCGATGTGTTGAGCGTGATCGATGCGCCCCAAGTTGCCATCGAAACAACGACGGCAATGGAACCGGGCGTTGTCCGGCCGGTCGGCGAATTGGAGTTCTTCCACATCATTATGCCGATGCACTTCGGCCGCTAATTTACTCGCACAAAAAGCGATCTATTTTTGCAGAGACGCATCTTCTTGCTGCGTCTCTGCTGTCAGCACATACACCGTTGCCCGCCCCTTCCCTTTTTGCACCAAAACCCCCATTTCAACCAATGATTTGAGCAACCCGGCACTGCGTCTTGCCTTGAGCGCGGTCAATTCGATTGTTTGCGGCCGATTGATCGATCCATGTTGCCGCACATAACTAATGATGCTGCGCTGATGGGCAGATAGCGCGGCCGATAGTTCAGGGAATTGCGTTTGTAGGTTGGCAAAGTAGGTGAGTAACGCTTCGATTCCGGCCGTTTCCGCCAAGCCGATCCCTTCCTCCATATACACGATTGCCTCTGCCTGATTCCCCGCCAGCACCATCGCCTCCGCTAAATCATAGCAACTAGCCGCCAGCCAAAACGTATTGCCGCTTTCCTTAAAATTATCATAAGCGAGGCGATAATGAGTTGCCGCCTCCACATAATTTTGTTCCCCAAAATCGCAATAACCTAACCCTTTTTGATTGACCGCTTTTGCCCAATTGTTATTATTGATTTCTGCAAGGTGGAAACTCTCCTCATAAAAATGTCGCGCTTTATCAAAGTCATTTGTGTCCGAATAGATAGTCCCCAAATTGTGTGTACTGCTGGTGGCCCGTTCCACGTCGTTGTTCGCTTGCGCCAACTGCCACGCTTGCCAATGATGATCGATTGCTTTGGTGAATAATTTTTGCCGAACGTATTCCCCTCCTTTGGCAGTATACCACATGTAATGGGTGATATACCAGTTATCATCTGCGAACTGGTTAATGATCGGTTCTGCTTTATTTAGAAAAATAGAGGCGTGAGCATAATCATTTTTCTGCTCGATCCAAAGCCATGCCTGAATAATTAGGACATCTGCATAAATTGCACGAGCAGATGGCTCTGCCAAATTAGCAACCAGCCGCTCGCATGATTCGCAATAGAGCAAGGCTTTTTCTACATTGCGTTGACTATATGCTTTGCCTAATGCAAGATACGCTTTTGCTTTTATCTCAGAATTTTGGGCAAGTAATGTGATGCGGAAGTCTTTGATTGCAGTATCAATGTCATCTGCTGCTTGTGCTGCATTACCAGCAATTAAGTGCAATTTTGCCCATGTATCGACTGTGACATCATCCTCCTGATAGCTGGCTACAAAATCGCGGATAGTATCAAATGGCATTGTTGTGTAATGGGTCAACAGAAGCGCGGCCGATTGTTCGTGTTTGCCACTGCGCTGCCAATGATAGATCGCTTCTTCATACACGTGTCTATCTTCATAGAAAGTGGCGATTTGCTCGTGCCATTGACGTGATATGTTGGCATCGACTTGGGTCTGTGCCAACGGCCGCATCGGTGGCTGTATCTCTATCAATTGGGCATCATTTGTCAGGATGATTAAATTTTTTGTCACCAACTGCGTGACTAACGGCAAGAATTGCGCCGCCCATGTATGATGCTCAATAATTTGCAACGAGACTGGCTGTTGAAGCAGGGCGAGAAAGTGCAATAGTTGTTTTTGGTCATCGGTACAGCGGCCGTAACGGGCCGTCAATAGCTTTTGTTGACGTTTGTCCTGTGCATCGGGTTGTGCCAGTTCGGCCGCCACGATTTTACCTATGCGCTTGATAGCTGCTTTGCGTCGTGCTTGGGCAGTGGCATCGCTGATCAAATAGAGATCGGCGTAAGCGGCCGCAGACATTTTTTCGATATAGCGTTTCTGCAACACATCATAACTGACGGCCGCATTTTCGCTCTCTTGCGCTTGCAATTGCGCCATCCCCCAATCGAGCAAGATACGCACGGCCGCCCCCGCCTGCCTATCGTCATCGCCAGACAACAAGCAACCCTGCACCGCAACCTCTTGCGCCAAAGCTGACTGAGCAAGCGCGGCCGTGTCGTGATATTTGGCGAAGGCGAGACGAACTGTTGTATCGAATGACATCTATAAAAAGCCCTATTGATGAACAAAAACGCCTGTTTTGTCTTTTTTAGGGTGCTAATCGTGCAATTTAGGGGTGAAACAGCCCCGAAATTGCCCCTAAAAGTATATAGAGCCTCCTCATTATGTGCGAACCGAAAAAAGTATAAAGTATTTCATGTCGGACACAGACACGACAAATAAAGAAACGGAGACGACAGAAAATGAACGGAAGAACGCGCAGAAACGAACGACCGACTGGCTTATATATCTTTTGGATTTTGATTTACTTTTGCATCGTTGCAGCCTACGGATTGGGAACAGAAGCGAGCGAGGCGCAGCCGGTTGAGACAACAAATCAGACCGCCGTTATCACATCGGCCGCGCAGCCGATAGACGCTGTGCCAACTGCCGTTCAATTAGGCAAAACCACCGTATATACGATGAGCGAGATGCCTGTCTTCTTAACATTTACCATATTTTTAATTGGAACTTTTCTCCTCCTTTTTCAGTGTGTTGTTCGTAGGGTTTTCCATATCCAGTAGTGTGCTGGTTGTACTTATGCGGGGCAGGTAATAAAGGGCAGGTTGCCACATTTGCAACCTGCCCTTATCGTTTTAATCTACGGTGATTATCCCATACATGCACGTTGCTTTCCGTTGGGACACGATTCATCGTGTCCCCACTGGGCCGGGATAACCGCCTAACCTATAACAGCTACCGAGGTCATAATGAACAAATTATCTCACACAGTTTTTTTGCTTTTGCTACCGCTTGCATTTGTCGTCATGGGGGTAATTGCTGTCAGTACGGCCGTTGCCGCACCCTCGGCCGAAACATACCTGCTCACCTACGCACTCGCCTTTGACAATGATTCGCTGACACAACAATACACCCAGACAGTCGATATTATTGCCCAAGCGACCGATGGCGCTGACCATATTACTGTCACGCTTTTGGTCGATATAGACGAAACCCAATACCCGTTTACAGATCGGCTACTGGTTATTCACGATGGCACTGTGCAAGCATACACTGGGCGGCCGTTGCCTGATGGCACAGAGGTGGGGACAGAAGAGACTGAATACAACATGCTCGACAGCGTATTGCTCGGCAACTTTATCCAATGGTCACGCCAGCAAGTGGCGGCTGATTACACTGTTTTTTCCTATGTTGGTCATGGTACATTTGCTCCGCCTTTATCTGATCTCAGCCCATTATTCGACGCCGATCAAACTGAGCAACTCATTCAATCAACAGAATCAATTTTCCCACTGCCGTTTAAACCGACTGCTTTGCCGTTCAAACCAACTGCATTACCATTCAAACCAACTGCATTACCCGACTTTAGCGATAATCATACGATTGGCGGTCAATTTTCTCCTGGCTTGATCACGCCGCACATTCTGCAAGAGGCGTTAGCGATTGGCACAGATGATGGCGCGAACCCGTTGGCTGTTGTCGATCTGTTCCATTGTTTCTCTGGCTCGATTGAAGAACTGTATCAACTGTCCAATCCCGATGGCACACCGTATGCAAGTGTGATGATCGGCGCGGCCAACTACCATTACTTTTTCCCCGACATGGTGGGGCAGGCGATTGATGCACTGGCAAACAGCGTGTTGCCCCCGGCCGATGCGCTAGTCGAACAGTACGATACCGCCTTGTGGGAGAACGATTACACAAATAACTTTCCCACCGTGTATAACCCGCGCTCGCTCATTGTTGTCCAGAGCAACCGCTTGGAGGCGATCAAAACGGCCGTCGATTCCCTCGCTTCTTTATTGGTAGGCGCAATCGAAGCTGATCCCGACCCGGCCGTCACCAAAATAGCGGACGCTCATGCTCAAGCAGGCGTTTACTACGACACATCATTTTGTGAGAACACCTTTGCGATCAACAAAGAAGATGGGTTAGTCGATATCGGCTCATTTTCATACACGCTGGCGCAACAATTTGCAGATGATCCGGCCGTGCGGCAAGCTGCGCTCGCTGTCAACGCCGCGGCCGAAGCGGCCGTTCTCTCCCGCCAATACGCCAACGGTGTCCCCTGGTTCGCTGACCAAGCGCCCTCCTGGCAATTTAGCGGCAATGCGGCCGCAGGCATCAGCATTATGGGCGACTTCCACGGCATCGAAACCGCACCCGACCACTACACACTCTCATGGCATACCAGCTTTTACACCCACACCTTGCCCAATCCCCTCGCCTTCACCCAGCCTACTATTAATAATAATGACAACGCTCATTCATGGGCTGATTTACTCCATCGTTACTGGGAAGTGCGCGTCAGTAATGGCGTGAGCATCACCACCGAGGCATGTCTGCCCACCTTTCTCGAACCGGGCTTGCCATTTGATGCGCCGCTCGTTTATCCGACGGGGACAAGCGGCGGAGATTGGGTGTTTGTCAATGATGCGAATGACGATGGCACGGCCGATATTCTGCTCCAAACAACGGCCGAGCAGACAAGCACCCATCATCAATTTATTCAAGACCCGGCGGGTGTGCTGACATACACCGGGGTGACATTCACTTTTTCAGAAATTGCTTTGACACTGCCAGATATTCTGACCAACACGGCCGACTTTGATGGTGATGGTTTGCCCGACACGCTTCGATTGACTGTTGGCGATCAGCAACTGTCTCTGGTGCTGACGGACGGCGCAGACCAATCGCTCCCTATCCCGAATGGTGCTACGGCCGTCGTCACAGGCGACTTTAATCGAAACGGCCGTCTCGACATCGTGACCCTCCATCCCGACACAATCGCGTATATGCAACAACGAGATGACGGTACATTTGCCCCTTATCGCACTGGTGTTGTTCCTGCCCATTCTAGCCACCCGGCCGCGATGGCTGCCGCCGATGTCACGGCCGATGGCTACGACGATCTGCTGTTGGCTGGCAGCGATGGCTGGCTCATCTTGCTCGCCCAAAGCAACAACGCACAAACAAGTGCCAGCGATACGTTTGTCCCCCTCGCCGTTGCTGTACAAACGGTGTCGTCAAGCGTCACGGCCGTTGGTTGGTACGCTTTGTTGGGTATGGCGACTCTTGTGTCGCTAACGGCCGCATTCAAAACGAAACAGATACAGGAGCGACCCGGCCGTTAACAACCTACTGCCAACTGTGCGGATCACCTTTTTTGCGTTTGCCTTGAGGAAGCTGTTCGTACTCTGGTTCAAACGCTTCATCATCTAGGCGGATCGCTTGTTCTTGCGCTTCCTCTGGATCGGGGCCGAGATAGACAAGTGCCAGCCCGACCCCCAATGGCACGAGTCCACCCAGCAAGGCGGGGGATGCTTCGGGCCCGGCCGACAGCACCATCGGCAACATGCCCAGCGTGATGGCTGCACCCACGGCCGCCGTGATCATACCGCCGCGCTGTGACTTCGTGTAGTTTGTGGAGCGTGATTCGCGCACCAAGCCGTGTTTGGCGAGGGCGGCTGTTTCTTTGTATCGCATGTAGCGCGTATACATCAGAAAAACGGTAAAGAAAAAACAGATCAAAACAAAACCAGTCATTGTGTTCTCCTTGTTATGTTATGCCCGACCGGGCTGTGATGTGCGTGTCTGTAACAATGCGCTGACATGAGTAAACAGTAACGACAACCAACTCGCATTTGTCCTGCACCTACTGACACTTTATAATCTAATCGACTATCTAAATAATAACCATTTTTATAGTTCGAGGGTACTACTTAATGAGAGGAATGCGCGGCGAATCAACTATTCGCACTGCCATTGGTATTAGCATATTGACTTTGCCGATTATCGCGTTGATGATCGGTATTGTTTCTGTGCGCCAATTTACCGCTTCGGCCGCGCCCCTTCCGGCGAATGAGTTGCTGATCACAGCCAGTGATAGTGACCAAACGGCCAATGTAGGTGATACGATTCAATACACCTATGTGCTGTCCAATTCGACCGCGGCCGCCAAAGCAGTAGACATCACAGTTGCTACCGCGCCTGATGACTGGCAGACGCGGCTCGTCGATACAGCGCAGGCTTCGCTAATAGTTGCGGCTGGTGCAGAAGCGACTGTGGTTGTGGAGGTGCGGATTCCTACTTACGAAAATGGGGTCGATGATGGCGATACGGCCGTGACCACCGTTTCCGTTGCCGATGGTGCAGATACCCTCACCGCATCGAATACGACGACGGCCGCGACGACAAAAGGGTTCGACATTGTTCTCCCCTCTGCTCAAACGGCAGGCCCTAGCACCACAGCCACCTTTAGAATAGAAGCCACGAATAGCGGGTCAACCCAGCAAGATTTGGCGTTAGAGATAATTAGTGAGGGTAATTATCCGACGGATATTCTCGCGCTAGATGATGGCAGCACATTGGTTTCGCAAGTGAGTAAGAGTGCAGTAGCTCCCAGCAACAATCCACAGGTATTTGAGATTGTGATGCAAATTCCGTCTACGGCCAGTGGGGGCGATACGAACACCGCCCAAGCAAAGATCACGTATGGCGGCCGTGAAGAGATATTTGACGTGGTTGTTACTATCGACCAAGCACTCATCCCGACCGACACGCCCACCACTGTGCCGACAACTGCACCGACTGATACCCCTGCACCTGAGCCTGTTGCCACGTCCGATGGATCGATCTATGCCGATGACCGTGAGCCAAATAATAGCCGCGCTCAAGCTGCTTTCTTCGATGGTGGTTTGACTGAGATTTGCAATCAAACATTTTGGCCGACGAGTGATATTGATCATTACGCCTTCATCGCCACGGCCGGAATGCAGTACACCATCAGTTCTAAAGAAACGTCCGCCGGATCAGGCACGGGGCTTGATCCAGTGATGAAAATCATTAATCCGCAAGGAAACGTCGTTGCAGACAATGATACTTACACTACTGACACAACGATCTCTATTTTCCCAACCGTTATCTTTGTGCCATCACAATCTGGCACATTTATTATCGAAATGACCAACAAGGGCGTTGTTGACCCGACCAATCTGACTTATTGCATCGACGTTGAACAAGCCGTCTACCAATCGCCCACGCCGACAACCACAACCACGCCAACCCCCACCACAACACCGACACAGACACCGACTCCCACAGCTACCCCCGATGGCGATAGTTGTGAACCAAACGAAACGCTTGATACCGCTTGTTTGATCGCGCTTAACACCAACAATGGACAAGATTTTGTGCCGGGGTATGGTGTTGGTATTGACCGTGATTATTTCCGCATTTGGGTCAAGCCCAATGTACTGCACAATTGCCGTGTCACTATTAATGATGGCAGCATTGCGGACACGACGATCACGATTTTTGACCAAAGCGGCGGCTGGCTGGGCTTTAATGATGACCGTGCGCCGGATGACAACGGCAGTCAAGTTTTCTTCTCACCCACATATCAAGGATATGCGTATATTTTGGTCGAGCCGTTAAACGCACCCGTTGACCTGCAACGTTCTGATACCATCGAAAATCTGTATGCGTACACATTGCGTTGCGAATCGGCCCCGCCTACGTCAACTCCATTACCCACGTCTACGCACACCCCCACCCATACACCGACGAAAACGCCGACACCTGTGCCAACCAGTACGCCTGAACCCTCTAGCACACCGCAGCCTACTTCGACCAGTACGCCGATCACGCCGTCTGCTTTGACAGATGATGATTGTGAGCCGAATGAGAACACTGGGCAATCGTGTTTGCTTGCGCCCGGTGAAGCAGTAGGGGCGAATTTCCGGCCGCCCTACGGTTCTGGCAATGATCGTGATTACTTCCGCACTTATGTGAAACCGGGCATCGAGTACACATGCGAAACGCGCAACCTATCTCCCTTGAGCGATACGAAACTGACCGTTTTTAATTTGAACGGACAGCAAATCGGTTTCAATGATGATCGGGAGACGGGCGACTTTAGCAGTGAGGTTACTGTCAATCCGGGCTATCAAGGTGAGATATTCATTTTGGTTGAGTCGTCTCGCTATATTCGGCCGGAAGATGCAGATCAATTTAGCTATCAAGTGTTGTGCCAATCTTCTGTCATTCCTACGCTTGTCCCAACAGAGACATTTACGCCGTGGCCTACCAATACCCCATGGCCTACTCGCACCCCATGGCCTTCGCCTACGCCCACGACTGAGGGAGCAGCCATACCAAAAGCAACCAATACATCTGTACCGGGCAACAATTCAACGGCCGCACCGACAGCACGGCCGTCTAATAGTGACGATGATGATAACGGAAACGGCAACGACGATGATGATGTCGTCAATACGGCTGTGCCGACCAACATCCCATTACCAACATCGACACCACGCCCCCGATCTACGCCGCAGCCAACACCTACCTTGCGACCGACATCGACACCGCAGCCTACGCCCACACTCGCCCCAACGGCGACACCACAACCGACGGCAACACCGTTTATTTTCCCCACCGACACACCTGTGCCAAGTATCAACATTGTGCCGATTGCAACGGCCACGCCTGTTTTGTTGCCCACACCTAATGTGCAACTTTCGGTGAAGGTTTACTACGATGGTAATAATAGCTTTTCGGCCGAGCTGAACGAAGGGGTGATGGACATCGCTGTTTCTGTGTATGACAATGCGTCTGGTGCTTTGTTAGGCTTTGGGTACACCAACGAGGCCGGCGAAGTCTTTTTTGGCGGTAATCCGCCTTTGCCAACCAGTGGGGCGGTGCGCTTGATCATCCCGTATCTCAACTATGAACAAATCGTTCCGGCCGATGTGACACAAGTCGATATTCGCATCCCACCGCAACAACTTCCGGGGCAAATCCCATAACCTTGCTTGTGGTGATAAAATAAATGGTGAGCGAGCGCAAAAGATACAATTAAAACAGTTTGCGTCTCGAAATGTATGTTAGACGAACCCACAGATTATCGCCCTCCTTCTTCCAATAATAGCCGTCTCCCCCTGTTGTTGCTTATCATGGCTGCATTAGGGGGATTGTTGCTTGTCCTCGTTTTTTCATCGCTTCTTTTCTGTTGGCCGTTTAACATCGGTGCGAGTTGTCGTGATGATGGCGGCCGTGCAACCCCCATCGCTACACAAGTTGCTGATGGACAGCCCAATCCTGTCGGTGGTGGGGCTGTTCCCACACCATTTCAGACGCGAATCGCTGTTGCCATGCCGGGGCAATCGCTCCAGATTCAGGTGGGCAACGGTGCGCCTGTTACACTGACTGTCGATGCACCTGCCACGCTGCAAGTGGGCGAAGAAACATTTACTGTCCGGCCGCAACAAATGGACGAAAGCGGTTTCTGGACACCGGCCATTGCGGCCGAAGCAGATGCAGCATGGCTCAACGGCACCATTGTCAACTATGTGCTGGCTTTGGCTGATACAGAAGCAAACCGCACCCTTGTCGAATCGCTGGAGCGCAATGATGAAATTGTGATGGCGACCACGACCGGAATCAACCGCCGTTTTAGCGTATCGAGCCGTGAAATTTTGCCCACCACCAATACAGATGTATTCGCCCAAGCCGCTCCTGGCATCACGATTGTGCTGGTAGGGCTGGGCGACCAATTTACAGACCGCTACGTGATCAAAGCGCGGTATGTGGCAGAAGAATCGCTGCCCGTTGTCTCTGTCGATGGCGGTGCGGGTGGTAATGTGATCCCGCTCTTGCTCAGCCCGGGCGAGACAGCTAATTTGGGTGATTTGGCGGTGCGTGTCAACGGATTTAGCAATCGCCCAGAGCCATCGGGCGCGTTTACCTACGAGCTAGTTGATTATGAAGTGGCGAACCGGGGTGGGGTACTATTTGATGCTGCCTTGCTCGAAATGACGTTGCGCGATCTGGCTGGCAATCCGTATGTGGTCAACGATGAAGCGTCAATTCAGGGTAACTTCCCGCCGCTCATCCCGCAAATTTCAGTCGGTGATCTATTGCCTGCAACGGTGGGCTACAAAGTTCCGGCCGGACTAGATCGCACCAATTTGAAGTGGATTGTCAAACGAACAGATACAGGGGAATCGGCCGAATTTGCCGTTAATACCCCGGCGGCCGAGACGGCCGAGCCAAACGCCGCCATCATCCAATTGACAAATGCCGCCCTTTCGCCCGATGCAACGACAATGACGCTCAACGGGCAGATCAGTAACCCCACCGCCCAACCGATAGAGATCGGCCGGGATGTTGTCTCACTTGTTGGCGGTGAAGCGATCTATTTGATTTTATCCAGCACCGAATTTCCCTGGGTGATCCCGCCCGGACAAGCGGTACAATACACTGTGACATTCCAACGGCCGTTTGGTACTGCGAATGCAACTTTTTCAATCGCTAATCAATCCTTTCAGCTAAATGGGTGGCAATAATTATGAGTGAAGAAAACAAACAACCTGCAAAACCAGAAAACCCACAGCCGCCCCAAAAAGGGGCAAAACAACCGCAACGAAAATTGGGGCTAGAAATCCCGAAAGAACTGAATGCTGTCTACTCGAACGCCGCACTGATCGCCAACACCCCGGCCGAAATGGTGATCGATTTTGTGCAAGTGCTGCCACGTATGACCAAAGGCACTGTACAAGCACGGGTGATTATGTCGCCCATGCACGCCAAACTACTCCTAAAAGCCCTCGAACACAACGTCAATTTGTACGAGCAGCAGTTTGGTGCGATCCGTGTACCACACCAAACATCGTTAGCCGATCAATTTTTCCGCCGCCCCAAAAAAGACGACGATAAATAAGATCGCGCAGTTCTTTCACCAGCTCTTTCACCAAATGAAAAGCAGCGCACTTCCCGATTTACCCACCACCATTCCCCGATGGGGAAACAAACTGACACGCGGATTCGGCCGGACACTCGTCTGGCTCTCTCGCTGGAAAGTGGTTGGCACTGTCCCACCGCACCTGAAAAAAGCAGTCATTCCCATCGGCCCGCATACTTCCAATTGGGATTTGCCATTGGGACTGATCTTTGTGGTTGCGCTCGGTCTCAAAGTAAGCTGGATGGGCAAACACACTATTTTTCGCGGGCCGTTGGGCTGGTTTTTGCGGGCGCTGGGGGGCATTGCGGTCGAACGCTCGGCAACACATGGGTTTGTAGAGCAAATCACCGCCCGTTTTGACGCGGCCGATGCCATGATCTTTTCCCTTTCGCCCGAAGGCACACGCAGCAAAGTATCGCGCTGGAAAACAGGTTTCTACCACATCGCCATGGCGGCCGATGTCCCGATTTTACCCATTTCTATCGACTTCCCTACACGTATCATCACGATTGGCGAATTGCTCCACCCCACCGGAGAAATCGAAACGGAGATCGCCACCATCAAAGCGTTTTTTCATGCCGCACAGGGAGCGCGGCCGCATCTCGCCTCTTGAGCATCCATTGCCCCTTATTTGCCACCGGATAGTGGCGGCCGAGCATGGTACAATCCGCGTCGAAAATAACTTTGCGTAGGTAACACGTAACTTCTGTGACTTGCTGGTGTTCTTATCTGTGACATACGCCAGTACGCACGTAGGATTGTTTATGGGCGTTCATGTTTTGAATGTGATTGACGATATAGAAAACACGGCCGCACACACGGCCGAAATTGACGACGCGACCCTGATCGAACAGGCGCGGACAGACAAAGAGGCATTTGGCACACTATACCAACGGTATGTCGAACGTATTTACAACTATATTTACTATCGCACGAGCAGCGTAGAAGATGCGGAAGACCTGACAGCGAGGACGTTTCAACGAGCGTTGATCCACATTCCCAACTATCAGGACAAAGGTGTGCCTTTCCAGGCATGGCTGTATCGCATCGCCCGCAATCTGGTATCGAATTGGTACCGAGACAACGGCCGCAAACAGGTCGTCGCGTTAGATGATGTGATGCACATGCAAGTAGGCGAAAGCAGTCCCGAACTGTTGATGCAGATGATCGAAAGCGAAGATACATTGATGGATGCTGTCCAGTCGATGCCTTCTGAACGCCAAGATTTGCTCATCTACAAATTTTTGCACCGCATGTCGAATGCTGAAATCGGGGCGATTATGGGACGGAGCGAAGGGGCGATCAAATCACTCTATCATCGAACGTTGCTGTCGTTGCGAGAAGAGTTGACCACGCCCGAACCTTTGCCCGATGCCGAACCGAAAGAGCCACGCTTCAAACGCCTGCGTTTTTGGCAGCGTGGCGATTTATGACGGACTTATGAACACCAAACTCGCTCAAGAAATTTTGAACAAACATGCCGATAATTTGGTTTGTGGGCAAGATGTTACCGAAAAATTGGCAACCCAATACCCTGAACTGGCTTCATTGCTCCAGATTGCGCGGACTATTTCGCATGAATATGTGATGGTGCCTGTTTCGGCCGACTTTACGCACGATCTCGGTCACGATCTGCTGCGTACACCGATTGCGTTGAGCGAAGAAGACGGCATTCCTACTAAAATTGGCTGGATTATCGGTGCGGCCGCTGTCGGTGTCGGGTCTGCCATTACCGGCATTATTCTCGCCACGCGCCGCCACCAAACAGACAGCGACCCGGCCGAAACCCCCTCGCTTGAACCGGTAGCCGCCTAGCGGCCGACCCACGTTAGCCGCAAATGGCTAAACGATACATAGCGGGTTGACGATGGCTCAATCGTTTCATCTGGCAGATAAATGTAGCCCGTATCCCCTTCATCAAACGAATAGACTCCCAAGTCGATATATTGGTCTTTCATCGGGAACTGATCGCCGATCACCAATGTTTCGCCTAGCGCATGGGCGATCTGGTAGCGGGCTGTATTGGTGTCGCCGCCGATTTGCGTGAGCGTCGGGCATTCCCAGTTAACACGCGGATGGTTGGCGACAAACGCTTCTACTTTGTAGCGGCCGGTTTGTGGAATGGTCGGCCGCCATGTCGCCTCGTTCGTGATCACCCCTTCCGATCCGATTTGGCGATTCAGTGTGATCCATGCTATTTCACCCGCTTCAGCTTTTATTTCATGCCACGCCGAGCCACACATATCGCCCTGATAGCTAGGATTGAGCTGCGGAATCACGATCAAGGGTTCGCTCCGCATCATCGCTTCCGACGCTTGGGTCGCTGCCAGCCGTCCCAACTGCGCCACAGAGGCAGATTCCGTCAGGCGCACGTTGTCTTCGCGCAAGCGTTCGACAAACATGGTGCGCTCGGCCGAAATCGCTCGATTGTTGTCATCAAATACAAATTGGCGTGTCTCAATCGCTTCAACAGTGACTTGCATCGTGCTTTCTAGTTCGATGTAGCGGTTTCGCGCAAAAACCCACGCCGCAAAGACGGCCGCCAACAACAACGACATCACACCAAGTGCCAACAGCCAATAGAGGCGATTGCTTTTGTGCTTTTTGTCATACAGTTTGTCAGCTTGGGCTAAAGCGGTTTGGAGGCGTTCCAACTGTTCGCCTCGGTCGGGATCATCAGGGGTGCGAAATACGCCAGCTTTGTTCAGCTCTTGCGCTTTGCGTAGCTCCGTTTCGGCATCGGCTATCCGGCCGACCCTGAGCAACATCTCGCCTAACTCTAGTTGTGACTCAAAATCTAATACCATGTGCTTGCAATTAGTCTACCCGAATTAAGGAAAATTCTCACGTAATGGTGACACACAGTGGCTCTAAATGCACATTTTGGTGGCATTTGTTTTGATTGCACATCATTTGACGCATCATTTGCGCTACGATCTGTTAAAATCGCCGCCATGTCACGCACAAAACGGCTGATTCAATCATCGGTCATCGTCATGCTGCTCTATGGACTGAACAAAGTGACCGGGTTCGCTCGGCTCTTGCTGGTCGGCCGTACCTTTGGCACCAGCAACGATGCTGATGCGTTCACGGCCGCCAATCAGTTGCCCGAACTGTTTTATGTACTGGTGGCCGGTGGTGCGCTGGCGGCCGCACTGATCCCCGTCTACACACAATACCTGCACCACGACGATCCGGCCGAAGTAAAACGCAGCACCGCCCTTGCCAGCACCGTGATGACGCTCGTCATTTTGACGCTCATGCTGATCTGTGGGTTGAGTGCGCTATTTGCCCCCGCCATCACCACCCACATTCTCGTCCCCGACTACACACCAGAAAAACAGTTGCTCACCGCCCAATTAATGCGCGTCATCTTGCTCAATACGATGTTGTTTGGCATCAGCGGAGTCATTTCTAGCCTCCTCAACGCCCACCAGCACTTTATCCTCCCGGCCGCTGCCCCCATCGCGCTCGACATCGGTTATGTGATCGGCGTGTTCTTGTTTGTGCCATCGCTCGGTGTGTTCGGGCTAGCGTGGGGAACAGTGATCGGCGCATTGCTGCATATCGCCATTCAGCTACCGGGCTTGTGGCGGTATCGCTTGAAATTACGGCCGCAACTCGCTTTTGGCATCGCTGGCGTGCGCGAAGTGATCTGGCTAATGGGGCCGCGCATCGTTATGCTGGGCGCGATCCAATTGGCAGACATCTTTATTATCCGCGTCGCCTCCAGTATGCCCGATGGCGCAGTCTCTGCTTATTTCTATGCGTTCACGCTGATGCAGTTGCCCGAAACGCTGTTCGGCACAGCGATTGCAATTGTCGTCTTCCCCACGCTATCCGAGCTATTCAACGCAAATAACTTGCTCAAAATGAAAGAGATGGCAATGACAGCACTCCGCATCATTTGGTTGCTCACCATTCCCAGCGCGGCGTTGCTGGTGCTGCTCGGCCGTCCTGCTATCGCCTTCATCTTGGAAGGCGGTCAATTTGATGCCAATTCGACCGCGCTCGTCTACCGTATTCTGATCTTCTTCAGCGTCCGCGTCGTTGCCGAAGCAACCCTCGAAATTGTCGCCCGCCTCTTTTATGCACGACACAATACAATTACGCCGATGTGTACTTATCTTGTCTGGCTCGTGGTCAATGTTGCGCTCGTCTATCTTTTGTTCGAGCCGATGGGCATTGCGGGAGTGGCGTTGGCGAGTACGATTGCGTTTACGGTGTTATCGCTGCTCTTGTTTGTCCTCAATCAACGCGCTCTAGGGCGACTGTTCGATGGGGTGATGGCGGCCGCTCTCGGCCGGGCTGTCTTTGCTACGGCCGTGATGAGTGGGGCGGTTTGGGGAGTCAGTCGGGTCATCACCGCGCCGTTGCCGTTTCTTGCCACTGCGGGTGTGACGGGAATCGTTGTCTATACCCTCACATATTTGCTGCTGGGCGGCCGGGAAATTCACGCACTTTTCGCTTTATTGCGCCGTTCGTGAGCTATTTGTACGACTGATCTGGAAAATAGACCGCCGTCCTGTTGACAGAAACCGGTCTATCTGTATAATTCTCACCTGCACACTTTCACACTAAAGCGGGTGAGATTAACTGTCGTGTAACGGCAAAGTGGTTTCACCAACCGCATAGTCATTTCGGGAAAAGGCCATCGCGTATAGACGGATGGCCTTCGTCGTGTGACTTTCAACCCCACCCGTTGTAAATAATTAGTTGCAAAAACTGATACTGAGTTACGTTTTGGTCGATTGGGATCACGACGAGGAGTACGGCACTGTGCCTACGGTTAACCAGCTTGTGCGTAAAGGGCGAAAAGCGAAAAAGAAGAAAAGCACCTCGCCTGCACTTCAATATACATTTAATACATTCAAGCAGAAGCGCGTGCGTCAACAAAAAGGTTCGCCGCAAAAACGTGGTGTCTGCACAAAAGTGTCCACCGCGACACCGAAGAAGCCGAACTCTGCCCTGCGTAAGGTCGCCCGTGTGCGTCTGACCAATGGTATCGAAGTGACAGCCTATATCGGTGGCGAAGGTCACAATTTGCAAGATCACTCTGTCGTACTTGTACGCGGTGGTCGTGTCAAAGACCTGCCAGGTGTTCGCTATCACGTTGTTCGTGGCACACTCGACTCCAATGGGGTTGACGGCCGTGGGCAAGGTCGCTCGAAATATGGTACTCGTCGTCCGGGTGCCAAGAAAAAGAAGAAGAAGTAGTTTTCGGAGAAAAACAGTATGCCGAGACGATTTCGCCCAGAAAAGCGCGTTGTTACGCCTGATCTGAAATACAACAGTACAGAAGTGTCGATGTTTGTAAACCGCTTGATGTTGAGTGGTAAGAAAAGCACCGCCTTACGTATTTTTTATGACGCGCTCGATTTGATCGAAAAGCGCGAAAGCTCTGACCCGCTTCATATGTTTGAGTCAGCCCTGAAAGGTGCAATGCCCCGCGTAGAGGTCAAACCTCGCCGTGTCGGTGGTTCTACCTATCAAGTGCCGCTCGAAGTAAGTCCAGAACGCCAACTTGCGCTTTCTATGCGTTGGTTGATCGGTGCTGCCCGTACACGGAGCGGCCGTACGATGTCAGAAAAGCTAGCTAATGAATTGATAGATGCCTCAAAGGGACAGGGGGCTGCCGTCAAGAAACGGGATGATACCCATCGGATGGCAGAAGCGAATCGGGCGTTTGCCAACTTCCGCTTCTAACCTTTAATCATAGACAGGTACAGAGAAATGGCTACGAAAGACCGTTTACCGTTAGAAAAAATCCGCAATATCGGCATTATTGCCCATATTGATGCGGGCAAGACCACAACAACAGAGCGTGTGCTCTACTACACGGGCATGACTCACAAAATTGGTGAGGTACATGATGGTGGTGCTGTCATGGATCACATGGCACAAGAGCAAGAGCGCGGTATTACTATCACCTCGGCCGCTACCACCACCTTTTGGGATGCTGGCACAGGCGAGCATCAAATCAACATCATCGACACGCCCGGTCATATCGACTTTACAGCCGAAGTACAACGCAGCTTGCGTGTACTCGACGGTGGTGTGGCTGTTTTCGATGCGAAGAACGGTGTAGAGCCACAGTCGGAAACGGTTTGGAAACAAGCCAACGAGTACAGCGTCCCCCGCATTTGCTTCATCAACAAGATGGACAAAATGGGTGCTGACTTCCAACGCGCTATCGCTATGATTATCGACCGCCTCCGGGCGAACCCTGTTGCCATCCAGTACCCTATTGGTGCGGAAGATGATTTCTTGGGTGTGATCGACCTCATTACGATGCAGGCGGAAGTGTGGAACAGCGATGACCTCGGCAAAAAATCTGACAAAATAGATATTCCGGCCGAGTTGTTAGAAGCTGTACAAGAAGCCCGCGGCGAAATGATAGAGAAAATCGTTGAGACAGACGATGTGTTGATGGAGAAATATCTCGAAGGCGAGGAAGTCTCTGTTAAAGAGTTGCGCCAAGCATTGCGGACGGCCACTATCTCTGGTGTTATTGTGCCAGTTATGTGTGGAACAGCCCTTCGCAACAAAGGTGTGCAGCCGTTGCTAGATGCAGTTGTCTACTATCTGCCGTCGCCATTAGATGTTCCTCCGGTTAGTGGCACGCACCCCCGTGACCTAGAAGATGTGATGCAACGCGCTCCGTCAGATGATGAGCCATTTGCTGCCCTCGTTTTCAAAATCGTGACTGACAAACATGCTGGTAAGCTCGCTTATTTCCGTGTTTACTCTGGTCAGATTAGCCAGGGTGCAACCGTTCTCAATAGTTCGCGTGGTAAAAAAGTACGTCTCGGCCGTATGGTGCGGATGCACTCGAACAACGAGCAACCGATTGACACCATCAAAGCAGGTGACATCGCTGCCATCAAAGGTCTGAAAGACACGACAACTGGCGAGACGATCTGCGACCTCGATGACCCGATTTTGCTGGAGCAAATCGTCTTCCCAGAACCGGTTATCTCGATTGCGATTGAGCCAAAAACAACGCTTGATCAGGATAAGATGGGTGTTGCTTTGCGCTCACTGTCAGAGGAAGACCCCACATTCCAGATCAAAAACGACGAAGAAAGTGGTCAAACAATCCTGTTCGGTATGGGTGAGCTTCACCTCGAAGTTTTGGTTGATCGTCTCAAGCGCGAATTTAACGTAGAAGCAAACGTCGGCAAGCCACGTGTCGCTTATCGTGAAACAATTACAAAACCAGTTGCAAAAGCTGTCGGTAAATTTGTCCGTCAGACAGGTGGTTCTGGTCAATATGGCCATGTTGTTGCCAATATCGAACCAAACGAGCCAGGTGCTGGATTTGAGTTTGAGTGGGCAATTGTCGGTGGACGTATTCCCAGCGATTTCAAAAAAGCTGTTGAACAAGGTCTTAAAGAGGGCTTGTTGAGCGGTGTGCGTGCCGGGTATCCAGTGGTCGATGTGAAGGCTTCTGTTGTTGATGGGTCTTACCACGATGTGGACTCGTCGGAAGTGGCTTTCAAGGTTGCTGGCTCGATGTGTATGAAAGACGCACTGCAAAAAGGTAAATCTGCCTTGCTAGAGCCGATGATGTCTGTTGAAGTCATGGTGCCTGAAGATTATATGGGCGACGTGATTGGGGACATCAACTCACGTCGTGGCATCATGGAAGGCATGGAAAGTGTTGCTGGCGACCAAAAAATCAGGGCAAAAGTTCCACTCGCTGAAATGTTTGGTTATGCGACTTCACTGCGCGGTAAGACACAAGGACGTGGCAACTTCACAATGGAGTTCGACCACTATAGCCAAGTGCCACCAAACGTCGCAGAGGAAATATCGAAACAAAAATAAGACTTGATCAGGTGACTGCTTTCATTGCGAATGACAGTCACCGATGAGGGAAATAAGCATGTCTAAAGGTACATTTGAACGCAACAAGCCGCATGTAAACATCGGCACAATCGGACACGTTGATCATGGTAAGACCAGTTTGACGGCCGCCATCACGAAAGCCCTTTCATTGAAAGGATTGGCAGACTACAGC
>CALECP010000111.1 GCA_937949915.1 uncultured Anaerolineae bacterium | reverse complement strand
GTTTAGCAATGGCGTTCAAGCTGATGGAACGCGCTGAGAAACGCTGGCGCAAAGTGAACGCCTCTCATTTGGTGGCACTGGTTCATGTCGGTGTCCCCCTTCCAAATGGCAAGACGAAAGTCCTGCCATCTATAGATGCCTCTACTTTCCGCTAACTGGTGTTTGACAGAAAGAAAAAATTGTGCGTGGGTTGAAAACAGTATTTTTTGAGCAAAAATTGTGCATTCATCGTTCAAAGTCACGCTCAAAAACTGTACGATTTTGGTCTGATTTCTACGAAAATCAACCACGCACAAAACAGTCACTTTGTCAAATATGACTTAGCGGAAACTAGAGGATGCAATGAAGACAGAAGAAAAAACACCTGTAGAGGATGCCTTCTTTTCAGATGTGATCCATCCACAACATTTGACAATACCTCCTGGCGAGGTCCATTGAAGTGGAAATTAGACCATTTGCCTGATTTTTGGGACGTTCACAGTATAATCAATGATGTGAACGATCCTAGCAAACTCAATGTCCTTGAATTGATGGTTCGGTGTCAGAAACGTGAGAAAGACGATACACATGAGCCATTCTGTTTTGAACTGTTCCACCGTGCAATTGTGAACGGGGATAATGCGAGTTGGTCAATCATCTATCAGCAGTACTTTCCCCTCGTTCGTAGTTGGGTTAGACAGAAGTTGCCATATGATGACCGAGAAGTAGAAGATGTTGTTCAGAATGTGTTTCTAGCGTTCACGCGCTACTATACGGCCGAAAAGTTCTATAAGGCCAGGCATCTGGGGAGTGTTCTCAAGTTTCTCAAGTCATGTGTAGCGACAGAATCTCTACAACTCATTCGTTATCGAGATCGGCGCAATGGTGATCAACCGTTATCGATCAAACCATCCGTTCCGTCACAGCAAAATGTGAGTCAAGAAGTAGGCACAAAGATAGAGCGTGAAGCCGTTTGGCGGTGTGTTGAAGAGGTGTGCAACGATGAGAAAGATCGCATCATTGCGAAAGATATGTTCACGTTTGGGTTAAAACCGGCCGAAATCTATGAACGGTATTCTAAACTCTTTGACAGTTCGACAGAGGTGTCGAAGGTCAAGCGTAATTTGCTCAAGCGGCTTGAGCGCAGTGATTGTATGCAAGATGTGCAAATGTAGCGCTTAACGGTATTGAATAAAGTAGAACTGGTCATGATGCACGTGCAACATGCTTATTGTGAGATGTTATTATGGATACAACATTATTAGAAGATCGGCTCAGCAACTTGTTTTATCGTTCAGATTGCCCTGACGTTGAGGTGTTACGCGATTATCAACTTGAGTTGCTGGATATTGAAAAGAATAAAATTGTAGATCAACATGTAGGGATTTGTCCGCATTGCGCGGCCGAGTTGGCTGAACTGATTGAGTTTATAATACAACCTGAGCCTGCTTTTGAACGCAAATCGCGTGTGACTGGATTAGGTAATCAGCTTCGGACTGTGATTGCAACCGTGAGTGAAGCATGGCGAACGGCTCAAGCGCAAGAAGTCTACCGCTCGGATAAGAATGTCGAGCCGCCCCGATCATTTTGGTTTAATGCAGAGGGAACAGTGATCAATTTGGAGTGGCGGCCGGATGACCACGGCCGATATCGTGTCTACGGACAAGTGCTAGGTGGGAATGAAGGGGATCAATTAACGTTAACCAGTGTGATAGAAACAGTTGAGACCAATCCGCATATTGTTGCATTGGATGAAGAGAGTTCATTTGAGATTGATGCGGTCGAGGGTGGGATGTATCAGGTCACGATTCGTTCTGCGGAGCAGAAAATTGTGATTCCGGCCGTGACAATTAGCCAACTACCGACGGAGTAACTGCTGAGATTAAAGATGGAGTAAGGAGGAATGCACACATTCAAATTAGCACAAATGATTTTATCAGCGACAGAAAGCGTTGGTGTGAAACAGTTAATCGTTCACCATGACTTGAGCATTGATCATGTTCATCTGTTGAAAAAAGAGGCATTAGGTTGTGTCCACTCCGATCAGAAGCAAGCACATTTGTATGCAACGACGGCGTTGCGATTGGGCAAACAGCTGTCATCGTTGGCTGAGGCGATAGGAGCGTGGGCGATGGGGAGCGTCTCTTTGATCCGTGGGGAGTATGTGAGTGCGGTTCAACATTACTATGATGGGTATGATTATCTGCTTCACAACGGACATGCTGAACATGCTTACGATTTGGCGATTGGATATGTGATGGCATTAGCATACACAGGGCAGATCAACGAGGCGATTGAGTTAGCTAAATTGATCGTGACAGAAAACAAAAACAGTGTGTATGATCCCCATAACAACTTGGGGACGGCATTGATGTGTGCAGGACGATATGAGGAGGCATTGGAGGCCTACAACAAAGCGTTAGCCCATGCCAAAAGCCGTGCAAACGATGAACAGATGGCACGAGTCCAACAAAATCGAGCTTATCTCTTGGGATGTATCAATCTGCCCGAACAAGCGTTTGTCGCGTTCCGTGAGGCTGAGCGCCTTCTACTAAACAGCGACCGCTTTCAAAGCGACCTTTCTCGCCTTCATACAAATTGGGGGGAGTTATACACACAGTTAGAACGGTATGATGAAGCGGAGGTGCAATTTGCACAGTCTGGATCGTATCTCGGCAGCGACCTATCGCTTGAGTTAACGAGACTACGGTTTCGCCAGATACTCAATCATTTGTATCAAGTTGATGTGCCAGATGATTCATTGATGGATGAGATGAAGATGGCCTATCAACTGATAAAGACGTGTGGTTATCCGAAGGTGATGGTCGAAACGATTTTGACGTTGTTACGTTGTCATCGGTTGCGGGGTGAGTGGGAGGAGGCAACTGCGCTTTATGTTGAGTTGGAAACGATGGTTGGTCGTAATGGAATCGGCCGTGAGTTAACGTGGCTGGCATACTTTGAGTGGGCAAACACGCTCTTGGCGCAAGCAAAAATGCACGAAGGAATTGCGTATCTCGAACGGTCGATACAGAGCATCGAGCAGGTGCGTGGTACGTTTGCGACAACGATGATGCGGACAATGTTTCATGTGGACAAAGCGGTGGTTTTTCATACATTGGCTGGTGTTCATGTGGGGGCGGGACGGCTGGAGGATGCATTTGTTGTTCAGGAACGGATTCGTGCAAGACTTCTTTCAGAACAGTTGGCAGGGCGACTGGAAAAAGATGTATCTCGTTTGGTTACAGTATCTGAAATGGCCGTGCGTGAAAAGGGTGTTCAGTTGCAGGCGATTTTGAGCGATTTGCATCAATTGCAGGAAGAGGCTAACCGACAAATGGTGCATCAAGCGCGGGTAAACGCCGATTTATCCCAAAAGATTGATCAAACCGAGCGAGTTGTGAATACGCTTGTACACCAAATCGAACAGATCAAGCCCCGATTTTCACCGTTGGCAACGCAGTATGTAACGACTGTAGATGATGTAAAAACGTTTCTTCCGGCCGATGGCTGTTTGCTTTACTATCATCTGATCGATACAACAATCCATGTTTTGGTTATCAATCGTGATGGGATTGTGGCTGATGTTCCCCTCGCTCCGTTGGACGTGATCGAACGGGGTCAAATGAGGTTAGATGTGTCACTCAATCGTGCATTGGACAGCGCAAACAATGTTCACCCCGAACTGCACAAACAGATTTTCCCCACTTTGCACAAGCATACGGTCAATCAGCTCCATTCGTTATACGAGCAGTTACTTGCGCCGTTAGAACGTTACATCGATGGGATGAACCAGTTGATCATCTCACCGATTGGACGGCTGTTTTATGTGCCATTTCATACGTTGTTTAATCGTGATTTGGGGCAGTATGCGCTTGAACGATGGCAGATCAGTTACACACCGAGCGCAACCATCAGCTATCTGTGTCAACAAAAACAGCAGGTCGGGGAGGGGGTGTTTGTTGGTGGGTATGATGGAGGCAATCTCCAAAATGTTGATGAAGAATTAGCTGTTGTCCAATCGTTCTTTCCAACAGCCGTCGTGGAAAACAATGCTGATGTGCAATCTATTCTGTATCATCTTGAAGATAAACGGATCATTCATCTCGCTTCACACGCACGATTTCGGGCGGATAACCCGATGTTGTCCCACTTTCAATTGGCAGACCGACCGTTGACCTTAGCCGAAATTAACCAACTAACACTCAACAGTGAGCTGGTTACATTGAGCGGTTGTGAGACGGGGGTAAGTGGTTTGCGTGGGACAGATGTGTTGAGCTTGGCGAGTGGATTTATGGCGGCCGGGACGCAATCGTTACTCGTTTCATTGTGGCGGGCGCATGACGGGGCGACAGTGCAGTTGATGAAAACGTTTTACCATCAATTGTGTCTGGGAAAGAGTCGTGTGGAGGCGCTACGGTCAGCACAACTCCAGTTGTTGCATGACGAGGCAATTCATGCTGAAAATTATGTTTTCCAACATCCCGCATGGTGGGGATCATTTACATTGCTGGGAAACTGGCATCCATTGGACAAGATCGGAAAGGTCTCACGCGAAACCTCCAATCCGCAGATTTGCGACTTGGGGTAGAGGGGGAGAAAACAGTTTCCGATCACCTTTAATAATCGTGGGAGGTTTACGATGAAAATTTTAAGTGCCAAATGGCTACTGATTAGCTTGTTGTCTACTTGTATGTGGGGAACTGTGGTGGCGAATGGTCTCACCCCACAGTGTATTGATGTCACACCACTAGACCCCATCACCTTTTGTGGGTGTACATGGGGAGCTGTGTTGTATGAAGGAGAAGCGGTCATTGATGCAGAGGTGATGCTCAGTTATGGTGATGTGATGACCCAAGCGAGTACCAACGTTGATGTGAGCGGTTTTGGATTTGAACATGTGTACCAACTGTCGGCTGCATTTGATCTCCCCAACGACATCGTTGCACGTCGTGGTGATTTGTTAACATGGCAAGCCACGTATGGGGGCGAAACAGTGACACGCACAGTGCGTGCGTTGCCGGGATTTGCGCCGGAGCATGTGTATGATAGTTTGATAGGCGAAATCACGACGCTTCTTCCAAATTTGCAACGGGTGATGTTTACTATCCCTGAGCAGGGGGTGTGGACAGCGTTAGATTCTGTTGCTGGCTATGCAGAAACGATTGTGCAGCGAGGAAACACGGAGTGGGTCGGTGGCGCGGTTGTGCATACGGCCGACACAGTATGGATAGGAGGTGCATCTGGTATTCTCGAACGGAACTTGAATGATGGAACGATGACGACACACGACTTCGCTACCGATATATTGGACATGGCGATAGATCGTACAGGTACTGTGTGGGCGTTAGTTCTGCCATCAGACCAATCACCAGAGCAACTGTACCGTTACGATGGGAGCAGTTGGGAGGCGGTGGCGATGCCGATTACGGCGATTAGAGTGGTCGATAATCCGATGACAGGCGGGATTGTCGTCGGTGGATGGTTAGATAGTGGGGCGATTGCGGAGTATGTCGATGGAGCGTGGCTTGATCATGTTGATGTGCCAAATGATGTGTATGCTGTTGCTGTTGACCATATAGGCGAGATTTGGGCAGGAACGCTGGATAATGGCGTTTATCATTTTAGTAATGACGGACAAGAGCATTTTGAGGTGACGAACGGATTGCCGACAAATATCATCTTTGATATTGCAACGAGTGATACGGCCGTTTACATCGCCGGAGAGCCATCTGGAACCGCAACAGGGACAATCGGCCGGTACGATCTGGCTACAGGCGCATGGCAAACGTGGCCGCTAGAAGGGAGCGGCTTACCGGAGGGAACTATCGACGGTGTGACCGCCAAAGTAAGTCGGCTGGCTGTCAGCGACAATGACAACGTGTTTGCGATCACGAACACAGGCATTCATCAACTGAGGGGTGACAGTTGGTGGCAAACACGACCGGTTGAAAATGGGGGCATCACCGTCTTGGCAGCGAATGGTGTGCATACGTTCGCGGCCGGTCAACAACTGCATCAATTTGACGCAGATGCGTTCCCCGGTGTTTCACCAGTGGCAACGATTGATTCTGCCATATTTGACGCGGATAGAACGATTGCATTGAGTGGGACAGGCCTGGAGGATGAGCCGGATGATGCTCACATTGTTGGGTGGGATTGGATGTCGGGGGAGACGTTGTTGTGTAACAGTGCAAGTTGTGAGATTCAAGCGCATGAAATCGAAACGGACATTTGCGCTGACCAAGCGAGTGCGCCAATTTCGTTCCGTGTACAGGATGATGAGGGGGAGTGGTCGGAGGCAGTCGAGACCACCATTATTTGCCCCACATTACCGACCGTGACAAACACACCACAACCGACAGATACCTCCACCCCTCAACCGATTGCAACGAACACCCCCGCACCAACGGAAGTCCCTCTCGCCGTTTCACTGCAAACACCGACAGCAAAGCCAACAATTGCCCTATGGGTTTGGTTATCGCTGATATTGGTCGGCGTGGGTTGGATGTGTGCGATTCGGATCAAGTAGTCAAGGTATCTTTGGATCGAGGTCGTCACAGTCGGCCGACTTCGATCCCATTTTTGCCTAAATTCGACCAATTTTGAGGAGTATGTGCAAATTATTGAGTGCGCGGTATTGAGTAGAGTAGATAGAGCAAACAAATGGTCTGATTAAACGACGAGATCGTTTGTTATTAACTCAAGGAGCGTACTTGAACATGAACAAAAACGGCACACATCTTGCATGGTTAGGCGTTGTCATTGGCATTGTGTCAATGATGACGGGCATCGGGGAGTTCTGGATCGGGCTACGGCCGCTTCTACCAGATAATTTAGAACCGAACAACGGACGGATCAGCGATCTGCCTATGGAACGCAGTAAAATTGAACGAGTTGAAGAGATTGCGCCAGTTGAGCCGGTTGAGTCGCCGGTCGAACAAGCTGTCATCCAATCCCTTTTCGCAGATGATTTTTCTCAATCATCACTCGATGAGATGTGGAAAGTACCGACCGCCACACTCAAGCCGTATGCGTGGGTTGAGGACGGCATGATGGTTGTTTCGGTTAAACCGGATACGGCCGTCGATCTCCTCACCTACCCCATCATCCCCATGATGCAGTTAGCACAAACGAACGGTGTTGCCCGTCCCAACCATCTCCAATTCACGATGGCGGTGGACACACCCGCGCATCCGTATCGGGGTCAGTTGGGTATAAAAATGACGTGTGGTGAGACCGGTTGGGCGAAACTACTTGTTGGAGGTAATGACAACACACTTCGACTCAACTATGCGCTTGACAATGGCATGTCTGACACCATCCCATTCGGCACAGTAACGACAGGGGTACGTCATGACATCGCTCTCGCTTGGCACGATGCCGCCCTGAACATCACCATTGATGGTACAACATACGCCCCTGTAAGCGGCTTCGACTGCGGCTCCCGTGCCAGCACCATTCAACTTATCGCCATGGTTGAGATGTGTGGTGTTGAGGAGATTGGCGGCCGTTTCGACAACATCCAAATTTTGACACAATAGGCAAACATAGTCTGGCTGAGGACAAACCCAGCTAGACCCAAAATCACACCCCATCAACAGGGTTTATGAGGAAAAACTACGAACAAAATGGCAACCTCAAGAGCTGTCAAGGAGTAAAAATGAATAGTGTATTGTGGAAGAATAATAGAATGTTTGGATTAATGGTTGCTTTTTGTTCTATTGGTTTTTTACTGGGTGCTGGAATTGGAGATATTCATATTGCATTTGATTGCACACAAGTAACCGAAATTCCGACGATTGAGTGTGAGGCTCTGGTTGCATTATACAACAACACGGATGGAGATAATTGGAGTGGAGTAGCAACAAATGCGTGGCTAGATTCGATCGATCCTTGTTCTTGGGATGGTGTGACCTGTGCAAACGGTAATGTCACACAGTTGTTTCGCCATGATATTGGATTAGTTGGTGGGATACCACCAGAAGTTGCAAACTTTACTCATCTGACGCACTTGAATTTGAACACGAATCGCCTGAATAGTATTCCTGCGGAAATTGGCCAATTGTCTAACTTGTCTAAACTCCGACTATACAAAAACGATTTGACAGAATTACCTGTAGAAATTGGAGAATTATCAAATCTAACCGAATTGGACTTACGTGGTAACAACTTGGTCATAGTTCCGACAGAAATTTCGAGTCTGGTGAACTTGACTAAACTTGTGTTGAATGGCAATGAACTTTCATCGATACCAGTAGAACTCAGTCAACTAATAAATCTGTCAGAATTGTACTTGGGTAGCAATCGACTAACTGAATTACCGAGTGAGATTGGTAACTTTCGTAATCTCACTACGTTGGACCTGCCTAATAATCGATTAATAACTATTCCACGAGAACTTGGGAATCTGGAACACTTGGTTTACTTGGATATGAGCTACAATCGACTTGGTAGTTTGCCATCTGAATTTGGAAATTTGAGTAACTTAACATTCCTGAATGTTTCAAACAACTTATTAACCAGTATCCCAAATGAATTGTATGGACTTCCGCATTTGGATGACATCAATCTTGATGGAAATTTGCTAGGGAATATATCTGAACCAAATCAAGCTGCCTTTGAGATAGATGATGAGTGTGCTAATGCATCACTGATTGGGACGGATGGGAGTGGGCAGGCGCATACGTTCCATGATTTTGGGGATGTCGATTGGATTGAGTTTGAGGCTGAGGAGGGGGAGTTGTATCAGATTGTGGTTGAGCCGCTTGGGGAGTCGGGGGCGGATTTGGCTGTTGAGGTGTTCCCGAATTGTGAGGCGGCGCGGCAAGTGGAGCAG
>CALECP010000110.1 GCA_937949915.1 uncultured Anaerolineae bacterium | reverse complement strand
AGTTCTCACGCGACGATGTTATGGGATTAAGCGTTTGGATACATTGACACGCCGCTTACGTCTATTTGTCCGCAAGCATCATAAGCGAACATCCCCTTCAACCATGCCTAATGTCAACACATGAATTCCCAAAGAGCCATTGTTTCAGGGGGTTACTGATTCACTATCCGATCATAGACCGTTTGCAGCATCGGGGTAGCAATGTTGTGTTTGCGCCCTTGTATCAGCAATGGTTTGACGATGGCATCGATCTCCGTCTGGCGGCCGCGTGTCACATCTTCGAGCATGGAAGAGCGATTGGTCGCGCTGATCTGGGCGATGCGGAGAGCTTCGGCCGCCGCGTCGTTAAATGTAAGAGCAATGCCCATAGCGGTGACGACGGCCGCCGCTTCTTGTGCGGCCGTTGCCATCAGCAGTCTCGCTTCTTCATCTGTCGCCAAGAAGCCATTTGGTTTGCCCAAGAGGGCGGTTAACGGGTTGATAGCCGCATTGATCACCGCTTTTGACCAACGGAGGGAGCGCATATCGGCAAACAACGGCACATCGATCCCACTGGCGCGAATCATTTCGACCAATGGCATAAATTGTGCCGCTTGTCCGGCCGGAATGCCGAACTGAATGGTGTTGCTACCCGTGAAGCGCACACTGCCCGGTGTGTCTATCGTGCCGCCGGTGAGAATGATGGTGTGGGTGACACGGCCGGGAAAGGCCGCGTGAAAATCGTCGTCATCACGCACCCCGTTCCACATTAGCACAATTGGCGCGGCCGGTTTGGCAATCGCTTGGGCGCGTGCCAGGGCGGACGCGGCCTGATACGTTTTTGTCAGTACGATCACCGCATCGGCCGGGGGGAGATCGTGCCATTGATCGGTAGCAGCGACAGGCACAACACGCTGTGCGCCATCGAGATCATGAAACAGCAAACCGTGCGCCCGAATCGCGTCGATGTGGGCTTGCCAACGGCCGACCATCACCACATCGGCGACATCAAACAAGCGCACAGCAAGCAGGCTGGCAATTGCGCCTGTGCCGACAATTCCGATCCGCATCATGCGTCGTTTGTCATCGCCAAAAATTGTTCTAATTCGTCTGGTTCGATGGGATAAGTATGCTCGGCCGCGGGGTAGGCACGCGCTTTTACATCGGTCACGTATTGGGAGACGGCCGTGACCACCGTTTCGCCTAGATTGGCATATTTTCGCACAAATCGCGGTGTGCGGTGTCCTTCGATAGTGAGACCCAGTACGTCATGAAATACCAACACCTGTCCATCGCACCCCGCACTCGCACCGATACCGATAGTGGGAATAGTTAGTGCGTCGGAGATCGCTTGGGCGATGGGGGCGGGGACGAGTTCGAGGACGATGGCGATACACCCGGCCGCTTCCAGGGCGAGCGCATCTTGGAGCAGGGCGTAGGCACTGTCGGCCGACTTGCCCTGGATGCGATAGCCGCCTAGCTGCGAGATCGATTGGGGCGTAAAGCCGATATGCCCGACCACTGGAATACCGACGTTGGTAATCGCTTCAATCGTCTCTGCCATCTCTGCGCCGCCCTCCAGTTTGACCGCGTTCATGCGCCCTTCTTTGAGGAATCTGCCCGCGTTCCGTATCGCATCTTGTTTTGTAACGTTATACGACATAAAGGGCATGTCACCGACTGTAAATGCACCGGTGATCCCTCTGGCAACGGCGCGGCAATGATGCAGCATTTCATCAACTGTAATCGAAACAGTGTCGTCCATGCCCAGCACGACTTGTGCCAGCGAGTCACCCACCAAAACCATGTCTACACCGGCCTGATCGACTAGACGAGCGGCCGTGTAATCATACGCGGTGATCATGGTGATCGGAATCTGCTTTCGCTTCCGGCCGCGTAGGGTATGTACATTTATTTTCTTACGCTCAATCGGTTTTGTGCCGTTACTGTAGTGGCTCATTCCTGTGTCCTGTTGCGTCGTTTATAGCAACGAGCGCACTTTCTTTATTCTAAACGATCATACGTTGTTTTTTTATTGGATTAATAATAGGTAGCAATCATGGATTTTTTCGTCGTAGCCATACTCATCGTTCTTCTTGCTTTCACCTTTCTGCCTAATTGAGAGAGCTTTTGTGCTTTTGTGAATGAAGCAATCATCACGCAAAGTCGCTAATCAAGGCAGAAAGAGTGGTGGTCATGTTTATGTTCGCTGTAGTGCCGCGTTTGCGTGGCCGTCTAGCTGTTCGGCAAAGGCGATTTTGGCTGCGATTGGGCTTAATCGACGCGATGTTTCGTCATCTAGGCGAATAATGCTCGATATTTTGACAAAATCACTCACATTGAGCGGAGAAGCAAAACGGGCGGTTGCGCCTGTCGGCATCGTGTGGCTGGGGCCTGCCACGTAATCGCCCAACACTTCAAAAGAGCGTTCGCCCACAAACAAGCCTCCCGCATTGGGGATTTTGTCGATGTACTGTTCCGGGTTTTCACAGGCGATACAAGTGTGTTCGGCCGCAAAGTCACTGGCTAACTGACACGCTTCATCCAGATCGGCCGTGATCACAATCCCACTCTGATTGGCTAACGATTGCAACAAAATTTCTTTACGGCCGAGATCATCAAATTGCGCCTCAATTTCTGCCACAATCGCGTATGCCAAGTCGATAGAAGGGGTGAACAAGATGGCGGTTGCCAACACGTCATGCTCTGCTTGCGCCAATAGATCGGCCGCCACCCATTTGGGATCGGCCGTATCGTCTGCCACCACCACCGTCTCCGTTGGGCCATACAGCCCATCGATGCCAACGATGCCGTACACTTGTTGCTTTGCCAGCGTCACGAACAAGCTGCCGGGGCCGACGATTTTATCGACGCGCCGGATGCTGTTTGTGCCAAATGCCAGTGCGCCAATCGCTTGTGCGCCACCGAGCGCAATGATTTCATCCACGCCAGCAATCGCAGCGGCCGCCAAGATCACATCTGGCACACGGCCGTCTTTACCCGGTGGCGTAGCGACAGCTATCGACTGTACGCCTGCCACTTTTGCCGGAATCACGCCCATCAACAATGACGATGGCAACGGCGCAGTACCCCCCGGCACATAGACACCCACGCGCCCAATCGGTGTGACGCGCTGCCCCAAAATGCCGCCCATTTCAGTTGTTGTCCAGTCGGGCAACGGTTGGTAGCGGTGAAACTGTTCGATGCGCCCTGCTGCCAATTCAAGGGCGGCCCGCAGATCGGGGTCGATGCGGCCGAGCGCGGCCGTGATCTCTGTTGCATTCACTGTGAAGGTGTCGAGCGTCACCCCATCGAGCGCGGCCGTCCAATGGCGCAGCGCATCATCGCCTTGCTCACGCACCGTCTGCAAAATACGGCGCACTCCTTGCTCTGGCGTTAGCACGCTGCCATGCAATTGCTGACTAAACGCCTTCGCGCTGTCCGTCATCTCTTGCTCATCAAACAAAAACGCATTGTCGCGCCGCAAAAGTGTCTCTTGTGCGGCCGCTACGGTGAAAATTTTTAACATAAGATCATTCCAGTGACGCGCCTCGTAGGGACATGGCACGCCATGTCCCTACGAGGTATTTTTGCTCGTCATTCGTTATTTTTTCGTCTCATTTTTGTGATGCGCGCACTTTGCTTTTTCATCGCCATCCGTTGCCCCGCACCTGTCGCTTGGAAGGCGATGGCGTTGTCGGGGTTGATGGCGATTGATTTGGCGGCCGCGATAGCATCTTGGTTGGCGGCCAAAAAGAGGAATTGCCAATTGTAGGTAGTGCGCTGGTGTTCGATCATGTCGAAAATACGCTTGCGATTGTAGTCACGACTGGCGTTTTCCATGCCGTCTGTCAGGATGGCGACGATCACGAGACCGGGGCGTTCCTGTTCGGCCGTGTTGCTCAGGCGTTTTCCCACGTCGTCAACGGTACGGCCGACCGCATCGAGCAACGCCGTCGTCCCACTGGGAACATAGTTGTCTGTGTCGAGTGCCACATCTGCCAATGGCGCACTATCAAACAGCAATTGGTACGTGTGATTGAATAGCGCAACGGTGATCCGTGCTTCGCCTTCTACTTTGCGCTGCTCTTCGACAAAGCTGTTGAAGCCGCCAATCGCATCTGCTTTGATCGATTGCATCGATCCCGAACGGTCGATAATACACACGATTTCAGTCAAGTTTGTATCCATTGTTCCTCCGTGAAAAAGCTAGAGTCTTGAGATAGAGATAGAGTCTTGAGATAGAGCTAGAGATCATTCGCTTCGCTCATGGAGATAGAGCGCGTCTTTCCTCTATCTCTCGTCTCTATCTCTATCGCTACCTGATAGCGTCAAGCATTTGGCGGTAGCGGGCTGGCTCTTCCTCAAAAATGTAGGTGGCGGGGGTGACGATTACGCCACTGCCGCCGCACTGCCGCACGGCCGCGATGGTGTCGTACAACGCTTTTTGATCAACAGCCAGACTGATGCTAAACCACCGTTCTTCATCCATGTTGCGCGTGTAAATGGGCGCGATAGTCGGCCCACGCAACCCGCTTAAACTGGGTTCTGCCAACAGTTTCGACGCGACCGCCTCGGCCGAATCGCCCCGCACATTGGCGACGATCAAGTAGCTCATTTTGGCTCGCAAGTACGCTTCGATATTTTCGAGCAACACACGGGCAAAGGCGAGCGCGGCCGGGTTTGATTGCAGTGTAGCACGGTTAGCGATCAGCACCGACTGTGTGGCCAGCAATTCACCATCATCTAACACATGCAAATGGTTGTCGCGCAATGTTTGCCCCGACTCTACCAAGTCAACGATCACATCGGCGAACCCGATCATGGGGGCGATTTCCAGTGTGCCTTCCGCGTCGATGAGGCGATAGTTGCTGATGTTGTGACGGCCGAGAAAATCGGCCGAAATGTTGGGGAATTTGCTTGCGACGCGCAGCTTGCGCCCCTCTGTTGCCAACCGGTCTGCATACGCTTTCAAGTCGGCGAGCGTGTCGATGCCTGTATCGTCGGGCGCGGCCAAATTGAGCGTACATTTGCCAAACCCCAACGCATCGTGGATGACGACGAGCTGGTTGAGCGTGTGGAAATTTTTCTCCTGCACCATATCGTACCCTGTCAGCCCAAAATCAAGGCTGCCCTGGCGGACACCGATGGCGATGTCACCCGGCCGTTGCAAAATCACTTGCACATTGGGCTGGCTGGGAATGGTGGCGATATATTGACGTGTGTTCGGCCGGAAAACGCGCATCCCGCACCGGTCTAAAAAGGCGAATGCGGCTTCGGATAAACGCCCCTTGCTGGGCAAAGCGAAGCGAATCAAATCTCTTGTCATGGATGACCCGTATAATTAAAAACGCCTCTCTCATAATGTTGAGAGAGGCGTTACAATTTTGGTTAAATAAAAGCATGAACAAACCGAAACTGTCTCACTCAACTGTCGTCAATGTATGGTGATGGTCTGTTACAAATAGCATGGCAAAAGTGTAACATGCGACCATAGCACAGTCAAAAGCACGGTTTCCCAGTGTGTCAGTACTTGTACCGTTTTTCCAATGGCAATGCGTGTGCATGGCGGTCTATAATCGGCCGTATGATTCGCCTTACTCAGATCAAACTCCCGCTTGACCATAATGACAACGCATTGGTGGCGGTTATTCTTAAAAAGCTCAAAATCGGCCGTGCTGAACTCATTGACTATAAAATTGCGCGGCGTGGCTATGATGCCCGCGACAACAACGACATCAAGTTTGTCTATACGCTGCATGTGGAGACGAAGCAGGATAAAGCGTTGCTCGGCCGTTTTCGTCGTGACCGCAATATATCGGCCGCGCCCGATCTTGGTTATGAATATGTGGCAGAAGCCCCGTATACGCTCACGCAGCGGCCGATCATCATCGGACTCGGCCCATGCGGGTTGTTCGCCGCACTTATTTTGGCGCAAATGGGCTTTCGTCCCATCGTGCTAGAGCGCGGCAAGCCGGTACGCGAGCGCACCAAAGATACGTTTGGCTTCTGGCGCAAGGGTGTGCTTAATCCTGAATCGAATGTGCAATTTGGCGAAGGGGGCGCGGGGACATTTTCGGATGGCAAACTATACAGTCAGGTCAAGCGCAATCGTCGCTACGCACTCAAAGTGAAACAAGAGTTTGTCGAGTCGGGCGCGGCCGAAGAGATTTTGTACGTCAGCAAGCCACACATCGGCACGTTGCGCTTGGTCAAAATTGTGGAAGAAATGCGAAACCGGATCATCGACTTGGGTGGCGAAATTCGCTTCGGGGCAAAAGTGGCTGATCTGCTGATAGATGAGGGCAAAATGCGGGGCGTGGTGTTGGCTGATGGCGAGGAGCTATTGAGTGACCATGTGGTGCTGGCGGTGGGACATAGCGCACGGGACACGTTCGAGATGTTGCACCAAAAAGGGGTGTATATCGAGCCGAAACCGTTTTCGATTGGCTTTCGGATCGAGCATCCGCAGACGGTGATCGATGCGTGTCGTTTGGGTAATTTTGCCAAGCATCCGGCGTTGGGCGCGGCCGATTATAAGCTGGTGCATCATGCGGAAAACGGTCGCACTGTCTACAGTTTTTGTATGTGTCCGGGTGGTACGGTGGTGGCGGCCGCATCCGAGGAAGGCGGCGTTGTCACCAACGGTATGAGCCATTACTCCCGCGCCGAACGCAACGCGAACGCTGGTATCGTCGTCGGCATTACGCCGGAAGATTACGGCGAGCATCCGTTGGGCGGTATCGCGCTGCAACGAGAGCTGGAGCAACGGGCGTTTGTGTTGGGTGGTAGCGATTACAGTGCGCCCGGGCAAACGGTGGGCGATTTCTTGGCAGCACGGCCGTCTACCGAACTGGGTAGTGTTGCGCCATCGTACACGCCGGGGGTACGTCCGGCCGATTTGAGCAGTGTGTTGCCTGATTACGCGATTGCAGCCATTCGGGAGGCGATTCCGGCGTTTAACAAGCAGATCGATGGGTATGCGATGGATGATGCGATTATGACGGCCGTAGAAACGCGCACCTCTTCACCGATTCGCATCAAACGGGGCGATGATCGGCAGAGCCTCAATGTAGAAGGGCTGTATCCGGCCGGAGAAGGGGCTGGCTACGCAGGCGGCATTTTGTCGGCCGGGATCGATGGTATTCGCACGGCCGAGGCGGTGGCGATCAGCATCGTAGATAGCGCCACTTATGCATGACAGTGGTATCAAAGCCGCTATGATTTTGATGGACTGTTTGCGAATGAGGATTATCTACTCCTTATTTGCATCAGTCACTTTTTCAACATAAATATCCACAGAGTGGATGATATATACTGCATTCCTTCCTACCAAACCCTCTCGTGGGAAAGGAACTTCCCTAGACTTAGCATCTACCACTCTGAGATAGTAGTTATCTACACATTCAAACATGATAGATTTTGTTAAAGTCGCTTCTTCTATTGTTTGATCATTACATCCGGGCGCGCCGATTATGATTCGAGATACATGGTTTGAGCGTGTATGTGTAACGAGTATTTCGTTATTAAAAAGACGTAGAGTGCTGTTTACATCTATACTCGCTTCTATTACATTGCTGAGAACTCTGGAAAACTCTAACTTGACAGTGGTATA
>CALECP010000109.1 GCA_937949915.1 uncultured Anaerolineae bacterium | reverse complement strand
ATAATGGTGACGGTGACAAACGCGGCCGGAAGATAGCCCAACGCCCAATTGAAAGAGGAGTGACCAAGCAATTGCGGGAACAGTGCCATCAGCAAAAAGAGCAAATAAAGGCGCGGCGTGTACGCAAACAAATCGTACCCGGCCGCCAGCGCAATGATGACCAGCACCACGGCCGCACTACCATACACCAGCGTAATGTATGTGATCAGCGACACTCGTTTGCGGAGGCGATGGCCGATGATCAAGTAAGCGGCGGCCGTAATCGCTCCGACCAACGCCAGCCCATTGCCCAACAGCGAATTGCCCCCCATGCTATCGAGGACACCGATCACACTGCCCGTCAGCGCAAGCGCAATGCCGATCTGTACCGGCCGTGGTACACGCTCCTTCAGCAAAAACGGCGAAGCCAACGCCACCCACACAGGCGCAGTCGTCACCAAAATAGTGCTGGCTGCCACAGAGGTATAGTTGAGCGAACTGATCCATGTGGCAAAATGAAGCGCGAGAAAAAGCCCAGATAGCATCGCGGGAAAAATGTCGGGCGGCCGTAACGCCAGCACCTCGGCCCGGTTGCGCGAATAGCAGATCGGCAGCAAAATAACTGTCGCAAGCGTCAATCGCCACGCCGCGATCACCAGCGACGGCGCGGCATCATCTTGTGCCAGCCGAATCAAGATCGCACTAACTGAAACAGCGAGAACACCAACAGATAAAATCAGTAAAGGTGGGAACGGCGGCCGTTTGTTCATATTTGTACCTCATAAGCACACAGGTTTGCGTCTTGCTACTTCGCCACTGTGCGTTAAAATTTGTTTAACAACATATTGGTCAACAATAAAAGTCAAAAAGGATAACAACTTATGTTAAAAACAATTGTCAAAAACTGGTTTCCAGCAGAAGAAGTTTCTGCCCACTGCGATGGCCCTTGCGGCGTTTATGATCCAGCTCAGGCGCGGGTTCATGCAGAAGCGGTCTTGTCGATGACCAAGAAGATTTTAGCTCTTGATCCGGCAGATGGCTCACACGCGACAGCAAATACACTTTCTCGTTACATTGCGATCAAAGAAGAAGAAGCACACGCCACCAAAACCGACTTGCTCGTGTTGTGGACAGACTTCTTCAAACCGGCGCATTTGGAGCAATTCCCTGACTTGCACGAAACGTTCTGGATGGCGACGAAACAATGCAGCACATGCAAAACAACGGTTGACCTAGAAGCGGCCGAAAGCCTGATGGCGATGGTCGAGACAATCCACAACATGTTCTGGGCTGCCAAAGGCAAAGACGTAGCGTGGGCAACGGCCAGCTAATCACCCCAATCGTTTGATTAAACAAAGGCGATTATCCCGTCTAAACTGACCCGTAGGGACACGATGAATCGTGTCCCTACGGGGAACAACGTTTGTATATGGGATAATCACCAAACAAAAAAGGACACGGCCGAAACCGTGTCCTTTTTATTTCCGTAGGTGGGGCTACTAGGATTCGAACCTAGAACCCAGCGGTTATGAGCCGCTTGCTCTACCATTGAGCTATAGCCCCGCAAATCGAATCGCATCATACCACTTTTTGGCAAATTCGTAAATCATGATTTTATGGTCATCATAGCCGAACATTAAAGAATGGTCAGCTATTCAACTTTTATGTGGGTTGATTATCATTTTTTGTGATTTTATCGCAAATTGGGAACCTTAATTCACTGTCTAGTTATTGGGGTGCATTATACTCAAAAGAATAAAAATCAACTATTTTTTCATAATTGCACCTCCTTGTCTAATTATTTATCAAGTCCAGACACAGTTGCTACACAAATATGTCTTGGGGCAGATGGATCATCATCACGACAGATGTGAGCTATTTTTGAGCCATCGTATGACCAAATAAGAGAACTGAATTCAAATCCAATACGACTTGTATCCGATGAGGATGCAACGAAATGTTGTTTGTCAACATCGTACAGATGTAATTTAGTTTGCGCCCCATCATCTGGAAACATAAATGCTATATAATTATGGGATGGAGACCAAGACACATCTTGAATAGCATGAGTCGCAATATCACTACGATCCGGCACTATTACAGACAAAACCTTAGAATCTAAATCGATAATTATTGGTATAGCCGATCCGTTTGCATGTATACTCCCTTCTGAGAATGAGGCAATTATCAACAACTGTGTTCCGTCTGGACTCCATGAAATATCTCTAATGCTTTGACCATACACACTTTCGTGGGCGGTTGAAGAGTTCAGGGTGTTTTCAGCGGCATAGAGTGCAAAATGGCAGATCGATTGCGTTTTTGCATCGAAAAGATACATTTCAGCATTGTTTGTACTGGTGGCAAGGTAACGACCATCTTTCGACCAACTTGATAGCCGAATAACATCATTACTCGGTAGTTGAAATACATTGCGGATTGGTTGTGACCTGGCTAATGGTGAGGTTTCTATTCTCAATACAGCATTGTTGTCTTTTGTTCCAAATACAATGGAGCGGTCTATCAGATTCCAACTAATAGACTCAACCTGAACGTCCTCAACTAGCAATTCAGACTGAAAAGCATTTTCATCAGTATCAATATGGGCTTTTCTTATTTCATATATGCCATCTTGTCGATCAGTATAGATAATTGAGCGTTGTTCCTCATCCCATATAACTTGTGCGCCATTCTGTGAACCGACGTATGGTGTAAACGTACTATCCATAACATCGACTGCACCAATTGACATCTCTTCTGCGGACGGAATCGACACAAGAAATTTGTTAGTGTCGGGCAGCCACTCTTGGAAATATGATATGATGGGTAATGTGTACACGATTTCTGGTGTAGACAAAGAAACCGTTTCACTCTCCGTAAATTCTGGCGATAACATCCTAGTATCAAAAATACAATCAGCCATCGGCCATTCAGATGCCGAAACAATAGAGTTTAAGGAATTTTCCGACGAGTCTGCCTCGAAGGTTTCTGCCTCAACTTCCTCCGCAATCGTTGTATTCGACAATTCCTCATTGCCCATTGTTTCTACTACATCCGCTTCCACCCCAGCTTGGGACTCAACTTCTGCCGCCGTGCAACTTGGTAGCACAACAACAAACAGCAGACACACAAGGATCAACACAATTCTCTGTCGATAATAATTCATACTCATTTTTAGCTCCTTAAGACAAGATCAAACACGGCTTTCACCTAGATGCTATATGATTTTCTGGAACAAAGTGGCTTTCAAAAGCCCAAAACTGTTGATCAATAGAAAACGTTAAGCACCGTAACAAAACTGTTTTCATTTGTCAAAGTTTGGTGAGTGGAGAGTGGAATCATGTGAGGGTATTTCAGTTTATCAGTCGGTGTCGGGCAATTTCGTGTATCATACATCCATAGGATTTACACAAGTACAATAAATTTGGCTATCCAGTATGACAGTACGCTCTGAACCTGCTTCAATCAGTTTTCTGTCAAACAAGTGTGGGATTGATCCGGCACCGGGACAGCCGCCAAACGACTTATGTCTGAATACATCGAATTTGAAATAGAAGAAACAGAAGCGGACAATGTGATCGAGTTGGTGTACAACATTTTGCTGGCGACAGACGGCCGCGAAACGTACCAATCGGCCGCACAGCTAGAGGAAGGCAGCCCACTCGCCCAAGCCCTCGCTGTCATACCGGGCATCCTCCACCTCGTGATAGACGCACACACATTGACCATCACCCGCGATGACGAGACAGAATGGTACGCCATCATCGAAGACATCCGCGCCGCCATTGTCGATTTCTTTTTATGATATTGACGCACCCCTGTTGCCGTAGGGACACGGTTAACCGTGTCCCTACGGCGGGGGTAATAAAATTCGCAACATTATGCCTGAAATTGCATCGTTAAGTGAAGGGTCATCCGCGCAACGGGGCGGCCTCAATCACCAAGCTATCGAAGATTATTTGAAGACGATTTGGCGGCTGGCGCAAGCTGAAAGCCCCGTTAGCACCTCCCGGCTGGCGGCCGCACGGGAGGTCAAACCAGCGTCCGCCACAGGCATGATCCGCCGCTTGTCCAAGCTCGCATTGGTCAACTATGAAAAGCATCGCGGGGTCACATTGACGGCCGCCGGGGAACAAATCGCGCTCGAAGTGATTCGCCATCATCGCCTGATCGAACTGTACTTGATCCAAGCGTTGGGCTTTACGTGGGACGAAGTGCATGAGGAAGCGGATATTTTGGAGCATGTGATCAGTGAAAAGCTGGAGGATCGGATTGCGGCCGCACTCGGCTACCCCGAATTTGACCCGCATGGTGCGCCGATTCCATCAAAAGAAGGCGTATTGCCTGATTTGACATGGCGGCCGCTGACTGGATTTAGCACAGGAGATGTATGCGTGGTCGGCCGGATTGTTGCCGACCATGACAGCGCGTTGCTGCGCTATTTTGCCGATATGCAGTTGCGCCCCGGTGCGACCCTCACTCTTACCCACCGCGCCCCATTCGATGGGCCGATCACCGTGACGATTGACGGCCGGGAGCATCTGCTCGGCTTCAAAGCGGCCTCCCTCGTCCTGATAAAAGGGTGATCACCGTGCCACGCTCCCTGCTGCTCATCCTCATCACATTTCTAGCGCTCGGTGTCAGCTACAGCCTCGTCACCCCGCCACTCGAACCACCGGACGAAGCCCTCAACTATGCGAACGCGCTCTTTATCGCCCAGAACCGCACCCTGCCGGTGCTGCAAGCTGGCGAAAAGTCGAAAGCGCACCACCCGCCCCTGTACTATGCGCTCAGTGCGCTTGTCATCGCCGGTATCGACGACAATTTAGACGAACTGACGGCCGATAGCAACCGCTACTTTGGCTACAACACCTACATTCCGGGCATCGACAACAAAATCCAAACGCTGCCCCACCCCGACTTGCTGGCGTTTCCCTGGCATGGCGCGGCGTTGGGCATACATCTGTTGCGCTTCCTGTCTGTGCTGATGGGCATGGGCGCGATTGCGGCCGTGTGGCGCACAGCATCGTTGCTGACAGACGACGCACCCACCGCGACCCTCGCCGCGCTGCTGGTGGCGTTCAATCCGATGTTTGTCTACATTCAGAGCAGCGTTCATAACGACGCACTGACCAATTTGCTGGCGGCCGTCGCTATTTTGGCGGCCGTGCGCTATTGGCAACGGCCGAACCTGCCCCATGCCGTCCAGCTTGCTCTCGTCGCCGCGCTAGGCATTCTGGCCAAAATCACTTTTCTCTTTCTTGGCCCGATGATCGCGGTGCTGATGGTTGTCCGTGCGACACGGTCACATGCGGCAAATGAGCGGCCGTACCGCAACATTGTGGTCGCGGCCGCGCTCGTCGTCGCAACGGCCGGATGGTGGTTTGTTCGCAATAGCGCCATTTGCGGTGATCCGACGTGCATGAATTTGCAGCAAGCGATTTGGCAACCCCGGCCGAATAGCCCCGACTGGGCGGCCGCGTGGGGCGAACTCGACTATCTCTTTTCGTCGTTCTGGGGCGCGTTCGGCTTTGGGCAAATCACCCTCCCCGCCCCCATTTATCTCGCCTGTCACGCGGTTGTGATCATCGCCCTGCTCGGTCTGATTCGCGTCCGCTGGCGCACCTATGATCGCTTGCTGATCGCATTGCTCATCATCGCGCCGGTGTCGGCGTTTGCGGCCACATTTTGGCGCATGTCGGTCAGTGCCACCGCCAATTTCGGCCGCTACACCTTCACCACGTATGCCGTCCTTGCGCCCCTGCTGGCGTGGGGGTTGCTGGCGTGGCTGCCTCGCTTCCGGCAATCGCTTGTGCGCCTGTTTGCCTTGTTACTGCTGGCGTTTAATCTGTATGCGCTCGTCGGCATCATTCGTCCCGTTTATGCCTCGCCCCACACCATCGACAAGATCGCTATGACCACCATCGCCCATCCGCTTGAGATCGAATATGCGGGTGTCGGCCGCTTGCTAGGGTACGATATTACGCCCAGCACGGCCGTCCTCAGCGATACGGTCAATGTGACTGTCTACTGGCAAACAACGGCCGCGACCACACACAATCTGACCCAATTTGTACAGTTGGTCGATGCCGACTACGAACGCATCGGCAGCCGCGACACGTATCACGCGCTCGGCCGCTACCCCAGCCGCCATTGGCAACCAGACACCTTTTTCAGCGACACCATTCCTGTGCCATTGACTCGCGCTACACACACACCGGCCGCCCTGCGCTTGATCATGGGGCTGTTTGATGCAGACGATCCCGCCAATAAATTGACCGCGACCAATGGGCAAACGACACACACACTCGGCTTTATGCGGCTGGACGGCCGTCAGCCAGCTATCGTGGGCGCACCTGTGCAATATCGCTTTGGGGATAGCATTGAGTTGGTGGGAGTGAGTGCGGTGACACACACGGCCGATACGCTCGATTTTACGTTGACGTGGCAATCTATTGCGCCCGTTGCTGAAGATGTGACGGTGTTCGTGCATTTGCTCGACGAGGCAGGCAATTTGGTCAATACATCAGATGCGCCACCCGCGCAAAACCGCTTCCCCGCCCACCTGTGGCAACCGGGCGACACGATTATCGACACGCGCCAGCATCCGCTCCCGACCGCGCTGCCCCCCGGAAAATATACGCTGACGGCGGGGTTGTACAGTACGGCCGATGTGCGCCGTTTGCCTGTCCGCCCGGCCGCTCTCAACGACGCGATCACCCTCTACACATGGGAGCGGGAATAGAGCCGCAAGCCCTTACATCTATAGAAAAAGTCCAAAAAACGGTTTCATACCTAAACTAATAACGCCGATTAACGATTTTATGAATTTGGATATTGTGATGAGTATAAATTGGATATACTCAATTAGGGTTATTATGCCGATTTTAATCTGGTTAACAATCAGTTAAACCGACACGTCCCGTGCTATCGCACCGAACGTGCGGCTTAACAAGAACTTGCACCTGACAGCCTGCGGATACCGAGCCTACGGCTCCGAATCCTTGTCTGCAGGTGAAGCAGACAGTAAACATCCTGCAACGTGCAA
>CALECP010000108.1 GCA_937949915.1 uncultured Anaerolineae bacterium | reverse complement strand
GGGCTTCCGGCTTCGGAGACCGACGCTCTATCCTCTGAGCTACGGGGGCTGGAAAAACGGATCATGCCACATCGGCCGTATTGAGTCAAGCGACAAAGCAGGGCATAATTGACACACAGCCATGACACCAGACGACGTAGCGTACCTATTAACCGACCCCGCCCAAACGCATCTTGCCGCATTGGCAGACACGCCGATCACCGACCACAACCACCTGCAACTCGCCAGCCAACTACGGCGCACCGTCCCGGCCGCACACGCCCATCTGCTGCTAGAAACCGTCCTGCTGCGCCAAAAAGCGACCAAAAAGTTCGGCCGTGCCGCCCAGATGTACTTTGATCGCGCCGGACTCGAAATGAGTTCGGCCGCGCCATTATCAAACCACCGCGCCCAAAGATACGCCCCATTTACCCACGTCACCGACCTATGCTGCGGCCTCGGTGGGGACGCGATTGGGTTAACGGCTTGGGCGCACGTGACAGGAGTCGATGTCGATCCCGGCCGGATCGCACTTGCCAACGCAAACGTCCGGGTGTACCAACGTGGGCAGCAATTCGACACCATCACGGCCGACATCACCACCCTCGCCCCCATCGCTACGGACGCGATTTTTTTTGACCCCGCCCGACGCACCGCCCAGGGCAAACGCATCTACACCCTCCACCGCTACAGCCCACCGATCACCCTGCTCGATCAATGGAAGCCGATCACCCCGCATTGGGGCATCAAAATCAGTCCCGGTGTCGATTATGGCGAGCTTCCGGCCGATGCCACCGTCGAATTTATCTCGTACAACGGCGAACTACGCGAAGCCGTTCTCTGGTACGGCGACCTGCGCGATACGGCCGCCCGTACCGCCACGCTCCTGCCATCCGGCGCAACCCTAGACAGCAACGCGCCCCACACACTGCGCCAGCCCGCCCCCCCGGCCGCCTACCTGTACGAGCCAGATGCGGCCATTATCCGCGCCCACCTCGTCCAGCACCTCGCCACCCAGCTAGACGCGCACCAAATCGACCCCACCATCGCCTACCTGAGCAGCGACAGCGCGATAGACACCCTGTTCGCCACACGCCACACGCTACTCGCTCATTTCCCCTTCCAGCTCAAGCGCTTACGCAGCTATCTACGCGAACAAAACGTCGGCACAGTGACCATCAAAAAGCGTGGCTCACCGCTCGATGTCAACCAGTTAAACAAGCAATTGCGCCTCAAAGGAGACCAGCACCGCACCCTGTTCCTGACACGCATCTTGGGCGAACCGGCCGTGCTTGTTGCGCCATAGTGGCAATCTCCCCCGATTGGCTTGATAATTACACCATGACGCTTTTCACCAACACATTTTCCGGGCAAACGGTGCTTGTCACCGGGCATACTGGCTTCAAGGGCGCGTGGCTGACTCAATGGCTATGCGATATGGGCGCACACGTCGTCGGCTTTAGTTTGCCAGACGATCCGACTGTGCCGTCACTCTATAATTTGGCGCAATTAGGCGACTTGATCACTGATGTGCGCGGGGATGTGAGCGATTTGGCGCAGGTCAATGCGGCCGTGCAACAATATCGGCCGACCACTATTTTTCATCTGGCGGCGCAACCGATTGTGCTAACCGGCTACGAGCAACCACACGCAACGATCCAGGCGAATGTGATGGGAACGGTCAACGTCCTAGAGGCGATTCGGCAATGTGACAGTGTACGTGCGGCCGTGTGCGTGACGACTGACAAAGTGTACGCCAACCGAGAATGGGTGTGGGGCTATCGGGAGTCAGATCGCTTGGGCGGCCGTGACCCGTACAGTGCCAGCAAAGCGATGGCCGAGTTAGCGATTGCATCGTATCGTGCCAGCTATTTTGCGGCCGCCAGCAGCCCCCAGATCGCATCTGTCCGCGCTGGCAACGTGATCGGCGGCGGCGATTTTGCCCCCTTCCGGCTCGTGCCAGACTGCATGAACGCGCTGATCGACGGCCGCCCCATTCCCGTCCGCAACCCGCACAGTATTCGTCCCTGGCAGCATGTGCTAGAGCCGCTCAGTGGCTACTTGCTCGTTGCGACCCGTTTGCTGGCTGGCGATGTGGCGGCCGCCTCTGCCTGGAATTTTGGCCCGCTCGAACAAAACGGTATCACGACGCGCCAATTAGCCGAGAAGCTGATCGCGCTGTGGGGATCGGGCAGTTGGACGCATACCCATCCCGAAGAGGCAAAAGAGGAAACGCACCGCCTACGCCTGACATGGGAAAAAGCGGCGAGTGAGCTAGCATGGCAACCGGTCTACACATGGGCGGATGCGCTGGGCGAGATCGTCGATTGGTGCAGGGCGTATACGGGCGCGGGCGATATGCGAACAACCACCCAGCAGCACATTGCCAAATATGTGACGGCCGCGCAGCAAAAACAGGTAGCGTGGGCGCAGTAAAACGGTCACTTCACCTACATTTGCGGCGACATTATCATCAGAACAAAGACACGACCTATTTACGGCCGACTGATTCACTGACAAACTGACAAACCCCCCGTGCTGATATATCAGCACTTGACTATAATGAACGGTGCAATATGCTTATGACAGCACCTTGCACAGGAAGAGACAACTGGTACTGGTTACATTTGTATGAAAACACCCATAGATTTTGTAATCGTACCCTCGAAAAGTGACACCATTCATAGGAGAATGATGATGAAACCCTTGTTAAGATATTTGTTATTAATCTGTTTGCTCACTGCACTGGTTGCATGTGGCACATCGGATAGCGGCGACAATGATACAGAGCCTGACCCGACTGATGCACCAGCCGAAGTAGAAGTAGAAGCTGACCCAACCGACGAACCCGAACCCGTTGCCGAACTGGTTTGTGAAGATGCCATCGGTTGTGTCGAAGTTGCCCCCGGCGACCCGATCCGCGTCGCGTCTGCTCTGGTTGTGACCGGCCCGAACGAGTCGCTCGGTCTTGACTCACAATACGGCGTTGAAATCGCCATCAAAGATCGTGGCGAAATTATGGGCCACGAAATTGAACTGCAAGCGGAAGATGACGGCTGTAGCGCAGAAGGTGGCCAGACAGCCGGACAGAAGATCGTTTCTGATCCATCTATCGTCGGTGTCGTCGGTACAAGCTGCTCTGGCGCAGGTGTGCCAGCGTCACAAATTATTTGTGGTGAAGGCATTGTGATGGTATCGCCATCAAACACCGCGCCTGTGTTGACAGACGAAGGTTCACGCCAAAGCTGCTACTTCCGTACCGCGCACAACGATAAAGTGCAGGGCGCGGCGATGGCAAATTATGTGTATGACGAACTCGGTATTCGCAAAGCGGCCGCCCTCCATGATGGCGACCCTTATACCGAAGGTCTTGCAACCGTTTTCCGTGATGCGTTCACGGCTCTCGGTGGTGAAATTGTGGCATTTGAGGCAGAAGCATCGGATGCAACCAACGTTGAGCCATTGTTGACCAGTGTGGCAGCGGCCGGCCCAGAGTTGATTTACTACCCTGTGTTTATTCCACTTGGTTCATTGCTGACAAAGACAGCGCGTGACATCGACGGTTTGGAAGATGTGCTATTGGCTGCGGCCGATGGTGTGCTTTCGCCAGACTTTATCGAAGCGGCCGGTGATGCGTCCGAAGGCATGGTAATGTCTGGCCCAGACCTCGGCTTCGGCAACAGCATTTACGACACATTCCTTGAAACATACATGGCAGATTACGGCACAGAGCCAACTGCGCCATTCCATGCACACGCTTACGACGCAACCAACATGATTTTGGACGCGGTTGAAGCAGTGGCGCAGATGGGCGAAGACGGCACGTTGTTGATCGGCCGACAAGCGTTGATCGACGCAGTGGCTGGCACGTCTGGTGTCGCCGGGATCACCGGAACACTCTCTTGTGACGAAAACGGCGACTGTGCCGACCCGAAAATCTCTGTTAGCGAAATTAGCGGCGGCGACTTTGTCCCAGTCTGGAACGACGTTGACGGCATGGTTGGCGGCGCGATGGGCGGCATGGTAGACGAGTTGGTTTGTGAAGACGCAATCGGCTGTGTTGAAATCGCGGCAGGCGACCCGATCCGCGTTGCTTCAGCATTGGTTGTAACCGGCCCGAACGAATCGCTCGGACTCGACTCACAATACGGCGTTGAAATCGCCATCAAAGATCGTGGCGAAATTATGGGTCACGAAATTGAACTACAAGCCGAAGATGACGGTTGTAGTGCAGAAGGTGGCCAGACGGCCGGACAGAAAATCGTCTCTGATCCTTCTATCGTCGGTGTGGTTGGCACAAGCTGCTCTGGTGCTGGTGTACCCGCTTCGCAAATTATTTGTGAAGAAGGGATCGTGATGGTTTCACCATCAAACACCGCGCCTGTGTTGACAGACGAAGGCACACGCCAAAGCTGCTACTTCCGTAACGCACACAACGACAAAGTGCAGGGCGCGGCGATGGCAAATTATGTGTATGACGAACTGGGTATTCGCAAAGCGGCCGCCCTCCATGATGGCGACCCATACACCGAAGGTCTCGCAACTGTATTCCGCGATGCGTTCACGGCTCTCGGTGGCGAAATTGTCGCATTCGAGGCAGAAGCATCTGATGCGACCAACGTTGAGCCATTGCTGACAAGTGTGGCAGCGGCCGACCCAGAGTTGATTTACTATCCTGTCTTTATTCCACTCGGCTCGTTGCTGACCAAAACAGCGCGTGATATTGACGGTTTGGAAGATGTGCTGTTGGCTGCGGCCGATGGTGTGCTTTCTCCTGACTTTATCGAAGCGGCTGGTGATGCGTCTGAAGGAATGTTCATGTCTGGCCCAGATTTGGGCTTCGGCAACACCATTTATGACGCTTTCCTAGAGACATACATGGCAGATTACGGCACAGAGCCAACTGCTCCCTTCCATGCACACGCTTACGATGCAACCAACATGATTTTGGACGCGGTTGAAGCAGTGGCAATGGTAGACGGCGACGGCAATATGTTGGTCGGCCGACAAGCACTGATCGACGCAGTGGCAGCCACCTCTGGCAAAGCAGGCATCACAGGCACACTGACCTGTGACGCAAACGGTGACTGTGCTGATCCAAAAATCTCTGTCAGCGAAATCAATGGCGGCGAATTTGTGCCAGTCTGGAACGACATCGACGGCATGATGGAAGGCTCTATGATGGGCGGCGGTGTGATGATGGTCGATGAACTGGTTTGCGACGACGCAATCGGTTGTGTCGAAGTCGCAGCAGGTGATCCGATTCGCGTCGCTTCAGCATTGGTTGTCACAGGCCCGAACGAATCGCTCGGCTTGGATTCACAGTACGGTGTTGAAATTGCGATCAAAGATCGCGGCATGATCGGCGGACACGAAATCGAACTACAAGCGGAAGATGACGGCTGTAGTGCAGAAGGCGGCCAGACGGCTGGACAGAAGATCGTTTCTGACCCGTCTATCGTTGGTGTGATCGGCACAAGCTGTTCTGGTGCAGGTGTGCCAGCGTCGCAAATCATTTGTGGCGAAGGGATTGCGATGGTTTCACCATCGAACACCGCGCCTGTTTTGACAGGCGAAGATACACGCGAAAGCTGCTACTTCCGTACCGCGCACAATGACACGATTCAGGGTGCAGCGATGGCCAACTACGTTTACAACGAACTGGGCATCACAAAAGCGGCCGCCATCCATGATGGCGACCCGTACACCGAAGGATTGGCATCTTCATTCAGCGACGCATTTACGGCACTGGGTGGCGAGATTGTCGCGTTTGAAGCAGAAGCATCTGATGCGACCAACGTTGAGCCTTTGTTGACCAGTGTGGCAGCGGCCGACCCAGAGTTGATCTACTATCCTGTTTTCATTCCGCTCGGTTCATTGCTGACCAAAACAGCGCGTGACATCGACGGCTTGGAAGATGTGATGTTGGCAGCGGCCGATGGTGTGCTTTCACCCGACTTCATCGAAGCGAGTGGTGATGCGGCTGAAGGGATGTTCATGTCAGGCCCAGACCTCGGCTTTGGCAACGAAATCTACGACACCTTCCTCGAAACATACATGGCAGATTACGGTACAGAGCCAACCGCGCCGTTCCATGCCCATGCGTATGACGCGACCAACCTGATTCTGAACGCTGTTGAAAGCGTGGCGATGATGGACGCAGATGGCAACATGATGATCGGCCGACAAGCCCTCATCGACGCGATTGCGGCGACAGACGGCATGGCTGGCATCACGGGAACAATCTCGTGTGACGCAAACGGCGACTGTGCTGACCCGAAAATCTCGGTTAGCCAAGTGTCGGATGCTGAGTTCGAGACAGTTTGGCAATACGCAAACGAGTAAAAATTCAAACGCCTGTAGGGACA
>CALECP010000107.1 GCA_937949915.1 uncultured Anaerolineae bacterium | reverse complement strand
GTCCTGCGACGGGTTAATTTTAGCGATTTGACGCTTTCAGACAGTCGAATTCGCAAAAAAGCGTCCCGCACAGACCACTTGCCTCATAAAAAACGAGCAAAAAAGGCAGAATGAGGCCGAGAGTTAGCTTAAACTAGAGATTTTCGAGTAGACTCTGCACATGGCAAATATAATTGATGGCAAAGCGATAGCGAAACAGATACGCACCCGATTGACCGATGAGGCGGCACAATTGCTGGCGCAGGGCGTTACGCCGACGCTGGCGACGGTGCTGGTGGGCGATAATTCAGAGTCAGCGACTTATGTGCGGATGAAACACCGCGCTTGTACGAAAATGGGATTAGGCATTGTGGACAAGCGATTGGACAACACGGCGACACAGGCTGATCTAGAGGCGGTGGTGCAGGCGTTGAATGATGATCCGGCCGTGCATGGCATTTTGGTGCAGATGCCGTTGTTGGCGGGGATGGATGAGGATCGCATCATCGACTTGATCGCACCAGAGAAAGATGTCGATGGATTCGGGGCGATCAATATGGGCTTGTTGGCACAGCGCGGCCGAACGCCCCATTTTTTGCCAGCCACTCCGGCCGGAATCATGCTTTTGTTGGCAGAAACGGGAGTTGCATTGCGGGGGAAAGAAGCAGTTGTGGTCGGCCGTTCTAACATTGTCGGAATGCCGGTCGCACTTTTACTGAAAGAGGCAGACGCGACGGTAACGATTACGCATAGTCATACGGCCGATGTTGCCAGCCATCTTCGTAGGGCAGACATTGTGGTGGTCGCGGCCGGACAGCCAGAACTGGTGACAGGCGATATGCTGAAACCGGGCTGTATTGTGATCGATGTGGGTGTCAACTATGTGGATGATCCGGCCGCGCCCAAAGGGTATCGTATCGTAGGCGATGTGGAATGGGGGTCGGCCGTGTCGGTCGCTGGTTTCATCACGCCTGTTCCCGGTGGGGTAGGCCCGATGACGATCACGATGTTGATCGAGAATGTGCTAATGGCGGCCGGTCGTTAGTCGGCCGTCATGAGTTGACCGTTTAGAACAAGCCCCAGTCGCCGCCTGCACCTTCTTCCATCATAGAAGGATCCCATAATTCTGATCCCATTTCGACTTTGGTGTTGCCTGCACCAGCCACGCTGTCCGATGCGTTGCGTACCATATCGACCATCGCGGGGCCATAGGGGCAGAAGGGGGTGGTCAAAATCATCGTCAAAATCGTTTTGTCTTCTTCTTCGGGGCTGGCTTCTACGTTGCGAATCAAGCCTAATTCTACGACGTTCAAGCCGATTTCTGGGTCGATTACGCTGCGGAGCGCTTCCATAATTTGTTCGTTTTTCTCTGCGATCATCTAATCTGTACCTCGTTTAACGGGACTTGGTGCTGGTCAATGGTAAATTGGCAGCAGTTGTCCCCATTTAGCATACAACTATGTTGTTCAATTGTTGTTCCCATCACGGCTTCGATCAGGGCGGTGTCGAGTGAGCATATTTCGGCGTGTTGTTGCCCGATGCCGAGAAACGGACAGCTAAATTCGGTGATCCGATATGTGCCATCCACTTGTTCCCATCGGGCGAGAAAGCCTTCTTCTGCCAATAGTTCGACGGTGTAGTCGAGCCGTTGTTCAAAGGTGAGCGGCTCGAACTCTTGACGGTGTTCGTCTACGATTTTTTGTACCAGGCTCTCGAATAGATCGTTGACGACGGCCGCCGGGAAGCGATCTTTCAGTTCGACCAAGAGCCGACTGCTGAGAGCGAAATACTTTTTGGGAAACAGTTCATGTCCTGCTTCGCTCAGGGTGTAGGTGTAATACGGCCGTCCCACGTTTTGGCGCACCGCCTCGGCCGTGATCAATCCTGCTGCCAGCAACCCATTGACGTGATGGCGCACAGTGACAGGGGAAACCCCGGCCGCGTTTGCCAAATCATTGATGTTGGCTTGGTTCATAGACTTGATCGCTCGGAGGACGATCTGGCGGGTGCTTTTTTTGTTACTCACGGTAAAATTAAGTTCTGCTATTAAATTATATGTAGAACTTGCTCAAAGTATAACGACTCGATCCAGCGAATGTCAATTTTATAGGTTTTTATTACAAATATCATATTTATGGTAGCTGCTGGATCGCCATGCTATACTTTACCTATTGAAAATATAGACAAATTTTAGTGCGCTACGGGTGATCAAATCATCAGTAGTAAACATTTTAGGAGCGTAAAACGTATGACATCCGTTTTAGACATCAAGAATTTACATGTCAACATCGACGACCAAGCGATTCTGAAAGGAATCGACCTTGCTGTTAAACAAGGCGAAATTCACGCCATCATGGGCCCAAATGGGTCTGGTAAAAGCACGCTGGCAAAAACATTGGCCGGCCACCCATTTTATGAACCAACGGCCGGATCGGTCACATTCGACGGCGAAGATTTGCTAGAAATGGCACCGGATGAACGTTCACGGGCAGGCATGTTTTTGGCGTTCCAGTACCCGGTAGCGGTGCCAGGTGTGACCGTGGCCAACTTCTTGCGCCAAGCGCTGAATGCGCGTCACCGTGCGGCCGATCCTGATGACAACAAAGGCATCTCGATTCCTGAGTTCCGTCGTTTGCTCAAGAGCAAAATGGATAGCTTGGGTATGGATCACAAATTTGCTGGACGCTACCTCAATGAAGGGTTTAGCGGTGGCGAAAAGAAGCGCAACGAGATTTTGCAGATGGCTGTGCTTGAACCGAAAGTGGCGATCATGGATGAAACAGACTCCGGTCTGGACATCGACGCATTGCGGATTGTGGCAGAAGGCGCACAGAAATTGACGCAAGAGTTGGATATGGGCGTGTTGATCATTACCCATTACCAGCGCATTCTCAACTATGTGAAACCAGACTACGTGCATATTTTGATGAACGGCCGGTTTGTTGAGCATGGCGGCCCTGAATTGGCATTGCAACTAGAGGAACACGGGTACGATTGGCTGCGCGAAAAGTACGGCGAGGCAACCCCCGCGTAGGGACATGGCGAGCCATGTCCCTACTACAGGAGCTTAATTATGAGTAAACAAGTTGATCCTAACGAAGCATTGAGCGAAGAAGAAGTTGTTGCGCTTGTCAATCAAAACTATAAAGAAAAGTATGGTTTTTCTGATGTCGAAGATTACGTTTTCAAAGCGGAGCGTGGGCTGACAGAAGAGTTGGTGCGCTATATATCGACCAGCAAGGGTGAGCCGCAATGGATGCTCGATATTCGTCTTGAGGCGTACCAGCATTTTCTGGATCGGCCGATGCCAGAATGGGGTGCTGATCTTGATGAAATCGACTTCGATAACATCTATTACTACGTCAAACCATCTGAGCGTGAAGAAGACAACTGGGAAGATGTGCCGAGCTACATTAAAGACACATTCGACAAGCTGGGTATTCCCGAAGCAGAGCAGAAGCATCTGTCTGGTGTAGCCGCGCAGTACGAAAGCGAAGTGATCTACCACAGCGTCAAGAAAGAATTATCAGACCAGGGTGTGATCTTCTTGGGCATGGATGAAGGTTTGCGCCAATATCCTGACCTTGTGAAAGAGTATTTCTGCTCGATCATTCCGTACAATGACAACAAGTTTTCTGCCCTGAACACGGCTACATGGTCAGGCGGCAGTTTCATCTATGTGCCACCTGGTGTACAGATCAAAATGCCGTTGCAAGCGTACTTCCGTATCAACGCGAAAAACGTGGGGCAATTTGAGCGCACGTTGATCATCATCGACGAAGGTGCGTATTGCCATTACGTGGAAGGGTGTACGGCTCCGATTTATTCGAGTGATTCGCTGCACAGTGCTGTGGTTGAGATCATCGTGAAGAAGGGCGGCCGTTGTCGCTATACCACCGTGCAGAACTGGTCGAACAACGTGTTTAATCTGGTGACAAAACGGGCTGTTGCGGAAGAAAATGCGACGATGGAATGGATCGATGGCAACCTGGGCAGCAAAGTGACGATGAAATACCCGGCCGTGCATTTACGCGGCAAGGGCGCACATGGCGAAATTTTGTCAATCGCGTTCGCTGGCGCAGGTCAGCACCAAGACGCAGGTGGCAAAGTTGTCCATGAAGTGGGCGACACGACGAGCCGCATCATTTCTAAGTCGATTTGTAAAGATGGCGGCCGATCATCGTATCGTGGCTTGCTCAAAGTGCATGAAGGCGCAGATAACGTCAAATCAAACGTGGTATGTGACGCGCTGTTGCTAGACGAAGACAGCCGCTCCGACACCTATCCGTACATCGAGATCAATGAGCAAGATGTGACGATTGGGCATGAAGCGTCGGTTAGCAAAGTGGGCGAAGAGCAGCTTTTCTACTTGATGTCGCGTGGCATCAATGAAGAAATGGCAAACACATTGATCGTGAATGGTTTCATCGAGCCGCTTGTGAAAGAGTTGCCGATGGAATACGCGATGGAAATGAACCGCCTAATTCAATTGCAAATGGAAGGCTCGATTGGGTAGAAGAATGTATGAATGGTGAGGTATGAATCGTGAATTTTTTTTCATGCTTCACCATTTATGATTTAAGATCATGGCGAAACAATCACGTGGGACATGCACATTTTGTAGTAAAGAGATGACGAAAGGGGGCTTGACACGCCATTTGTCCTCTTGTAGTAAACGGAAGGATGCAACTGGCGATGCCACTGGCAGGCCGGAAACGATTTATCATCTAGTGGTGAGCGATGCTTATTCACCCATGTTTTGGCTACATTTGGAGATGCGTGATTCGGCCGAATTGACACATCTTGACCATTACCTTCGGACTATTTGGCTTGAATGTTGTGGGCATCTTAGCGCATTCACAATTGGTGAGGTGCAATATACGCAAATTTTTGATGATGGCTTTGACGGCTGGATCGAACAAAAACCGATGGATATTGCCGTCAAAAAATTATTCAATAAAGGGATGACCATTCCTTATGAATACGATTTTGGCTCAACGTCTGCACTAAAAATCGAGATTAAGGGAGAGCGCAAGGGCGCACCTTTATCGGAGCATCCTATCTACTTGATGGCGCGGAACAACATGCCAGATGTATTGTGTATGGTATGTGGGCAACCAGCAACCTATCTCTGCATGGAATGCGTTTATGAGGATGAGGAGCCTGGGTTGTTGTGCGAAAAACATGCAGACGAGCATCCGCATGAAGATTATGGTGAACCGCATGCGTTGCTCAACTCACCCCGCGTTGGCGTGTGTGGCAAAATCATGTCTGATGAACCACCTTATTAAACACATCAATTTAGGAAGTAGTTATGGCGCGATATATTAAACAGTTGACAGCGACCAACGTTCATGGTCAACATGATTATCTCATCAACTTTAATAAAGGGATTAACATTCTTTTTGGAGAGAATGGTAGCGGTAAAACAACCCTCTTGCATATACTTGCCAATGCATTGCAACATGATTTCCAGCGTTTTGTTGCCCTTAAATTTGATGAAATTCAAATCGTATTTGATGATGATACACAGATGAAAATTAGTCAAACAAATCGCAGCA
>CALECP010000106.1 GCA_937949915.1 uncultured Anaerolineae bacterium | reverse complement strand
TGGCACTGGAGCAGGGTAGCCGTTTTGCTATCCGCGAAGGTGGCCTGACAGTGGGTGCTGGTGTTATCAACAAAATCATTTCGTAATTGATTTATTAGTAGGGACATGGCTTGCCATGTCCCTACAGGTTTTAACGTTATGGCACAAAAAATTCGCATTCGCCTCAAGGCATATGACCACCGCGTTCTCGACCAATCTGCTAAACGGATTGTGGGTACGGCCGAACGCACCGGTGCAGAAGTAGTGGGGCCAATTCCATTGCCAACGCGCTTAGAACGGTTCACGGTTCGCCGTAGCCCGTTTGTTGACAAAGATTCACACGAGCATTTTGAGATTCGGACGCACAAACGTTTGATCGATGTCGTGAATCCTGACGCAAAGACAATCGACACATTGATGCGGCTTAACTTGCCTGCCGGTGTTGATATTGAAATTCGATTGTAAGTGGTTGTTCGCTTTTAGCGCATCCATAACACGCAATTTTTAGAAAATAAATAGGGATGATGGAGAGGTTTTTGCTGACGGCTAATCGCTGATGGCGCAAAACTTGCTTGGCAGTCCCGGAGGTTTATGATGAAAGGTTTAGTCGGCATTAAGCTCGGTATGACTCAGGTCTTCGATGAAGACGGGAGTGTTACGCCTGTGACATTGATCCAGGCGGGGCCGTGCTATGTCACACAAGTTAAGACTGAAGATACCGATGGCTATAATGCTGTTCAGGTCGGTTTTGACGAAGTAAAAGCGTCTCGTTTATCGAAGGCAGAGCGTGGTCATCTTGGTTTGCTAAAAGCAGACGCAAAGCATGGCACACGTAAAGAAGCGATGGGTGTTCCCGCGCTGCGCCATCTGAACGAGTTCCGTATTGATAATCCTAGCGAATATGAGCTGGGGCAAGCACTCACGGTTGAAACGTTTGATGTGGGTGAGAAAGTTGATGTGACGGGTATCACAAAGGGTCGTGGTTTTGCCGGTGTGGTGAAACGCTATGGCTTTAAGGGTGGTCCCAAAACGCATGGTCAGTCTGATCGCTGGCGTGCGCCCGGTTCTATCGGTGCGACTTCGACAACAGCGCGTGTTTTCAAAGGCACACGCATGGCGGGTCGCATGGGTAATGATCGTCACACAGTCCAAAATTTGAAGGTAATGCGAATTGACTCTGAGCGCAATTTGATTGCTGTTAAGGGCGCAATTCCCGGTTCGAAGGGTGGTGTGATCATCATCCGCGAAGCGGTGAAGGGTTAGTTCGGGAGTAACTGATGATGAAGATCACAGTTGTTGACATGACAGGAAATGAGGTGGGCTCGGCCGAATTGCCAGCGTCCATCTTTGATGCAAAGATCAACCGCGATTTGATGCACCAAGCTCTTGTGCGCCAGTTGGCAAACAAGCGTCTGGGAACGCACAAAACGAAAGGGCGTTCGGAAATTGCACGCACTGGTGCGAAGGCTTACCGTCAAAAAGGGACGGGTAATGCGCGTCATGGTAGTCGTCGCGCTCCGATTTTTGTTGGTGGTGGTGTGGCTCATGGTCCGAAACCACGTGATTATTCTCAGAAGATGCCGCGCAAGATGCGTCGTGCTGCGCTCCGGTCTGCGCTTTCAGTGAAGGCTCAGGCAGGTGACATCATTCTTTTGGATTCGATTGGTATGGATGCCCCGAAAACGAAAGAGATGGCCGCGACACAAAGGGCGTTGGTCGGTGATAGTACTGCGTTATTATTGCTGGCAGAGCGTAATGAGAATGTGGAAAAGTCGGCACGAAACTTGCAGTCGATTAAGACGCTGCGAGCGGGCTACTTGAATATCCGCGATTTACTGGGTCATAATAAAATTTTGATTCCATTGGATGCGTTGGATGTGATCAAGTCGTTCCTTGACATTGTGGAAGTGCGCGATGAGGACATGCCTGATGAGAATGGTACGGAGGTTGCGTAATGATTGAAGTACATTGGCGCGATGTAATCCGTCGGCCGATCATCACTGAAAAAAGCACGTACCAGGCAGAACTGGAACAGTATGTTTTTGAGGTGCATGTGGAAGCGACAAAAGCGACGATTACGGATGCGATTGAAAAAGCGTGGCCGGGTGCTGTGGTGGACAAAGTGCGTGTGATGAACATGCCTGCTAAACGTTCACGACGCGGCCGTGCAATGACGATTCGCAAACCTGGATTTAAGAAGGCGATTGTTACCCTGAGCGAAGGGACTATCGACTTGTTTGAAGGTGTTTAGACCGAATGTCGAAAGGTTTCTGCCAAACAGATTATGGCATTCGAGGAGTTAGATAATGGCAGTTAAAGTATACAAGCCAACCTCTCCCGGCCGTCGTGATATGACCAGCTATTCGTTTGAGGAAATTACGAAAACGAAGCCGGAAAAATCATTGACAGTGGGATTGAAGAAACGAGCGGGTCGTAACGTTCACGGCCGCATTACAGTGCGGCATCGTGGTGGCGGTCACAAACGTAAGTACCGCATCATCGACTTTAAGCGCAATAAGCAGGATATGCCTGCTACGGTGCAGTCGATTGAGTACGATCCGAACCGAACATCGCGTATTGCACTGGTGCAGTACGAAGATGGCGAAAAAAGATATATTATTGCCCCGCTTGGCTTACAGGTTGGGGATGTGATTCGGAGCGGCAAAGACGCACCGATTCGGCCGGGCAACACGCTGACATTGCGTGATATTCCACTCGGTACGATTATTCACAATGTTGAATTACAGCCCGGTAAAGGTGGACAACTTGTGCGCTCGGCCGGAACGTCTGCCCAGTTGCTGGCGAAAGACCATCCTAATTATGCGTCTTTGCGTCTGCCATCGGGTGAGGAACGATATGTGCCGTATGAATGCCTCGCAACCATTGGTCAAGTGGGCAATCAGGAACACGGTAACATCAAGCTGGGCAAAGCGGGTCGTCGTCGCCACATGGGCTGGCGACCAGCTGTACGCGGTAGCGCGATGAATCCAGATCAGCATCCACATGGTGGTGGTGAGGGTCGTACCGGTGTCGGTATGGCTGCGCCAAAAACGCCATGGGGCAAGGTTGCACTGGGTAAGCGTACTCGCCGTAATAAGGTGACGGACAAGATGATCTTCCGCCGCCGTACAAAGAAGCGTCGTTGATTTGATTAACTAGCGGAGTTTTGAGATGAGTCGTTCATTGAAAAAGGGGCCATATATTAACCCCAGTCTGTTCAAGAAAATTGAGAAGCTCAATGATGGTAGCAAACGTGAGGTGATCCGTACATGGTCACGCTCTAGCACCATCTTCCCGCAGATGGTCGGTCACACGATTGCTGTGCATGATGGCCGTCGTCATGTTCCTATCTATATTACAGAGAACATGGTGGGACATAAACTTGGTGAATTTGCGCCTACGCGAACGTTTAAGGGGCATATCATCGAGAAGAAGAAAGGACGTTGATAACATGAGTGCTGAAGTTTTAGAGATTCGCGCAAGTGCGAAACACGTCCAAATTTCACCCCAAAAAGTGCGCCTTGTCCTTGATGTGGTGCGTGGGATGGATGCGACGGATGCGTTGGATACATTGCGCTTTATGCCACATAAGTCGGCCGAGTTGGTTTACAAGCTGATTCAATCGGCGATTGCGAATGCGGAAGAGAATTTTGGTCTGGATGCGGATGAGGTGTATGTCTACCGTATTTATGCAGATGATGGCCCTCGCCACCGTTTGCGGCCGTTTGGCGGTCGTTTTGGGGCGCGCGGCAAGTTCAAGCCGATTATCAACCGTAGCGCACATATCACTGTGGTGTTGTCCGAGCGTGAACCTGCTGAGGTGACGAGCGCGGCAGCGTATGCGACTAATGAAGAAGTAGTAGACGTTGTGGCTGAGGCTGACAGCGCGGTAGGAGAAAGCTGATGGGACGCAAAGTACATCCAATAGGCTTCCGCCTCAAGACGATTCGTGACTGGAACAGCCGGTGGTATGCGGAAAAAAGCCGTTACCGTGATCTGCTTGATGAAGATGTGAAAATTCGCAGATATATCATGCAAGAGTTGGGCCACGCGAGTATTGCAAAGATCGAGATTGAGCGTTTTCCAAACCAGGTGGCGATCATGATTCATTCGGCACGGCCGGGTGTGGTGATCGGCCGTAAAGGTGCGACTGTCAAACAATTGCGTAGCGATCTTCGTCGTTTGAGTGGCAAGTCGATCAAAGTAGATATTGAAGAGATCGGTCAGCCCGATATAGATGCTCAACTGGTGTCTGAAAATGCGGCTGGGCAAATGCAACGCCGTATCTCTCATAGTCGTGCGATGAAACGCGCCATCCAACAAGCGATGCGGGCGGGCGCACAAGGTATTCGTATCGAAGTGAGCGGCCGTTTGAACGGGGCAGATATGTCTCGTAAAGAAAAGCTGAGTGAAGGACGTGTGCCGCGCAATACGATTCGCGCTGACATCGACTATGGTTTTTCTGAATCATTGACAACTTATGGTCAGATCGGTGTGAAGGTATGGGTCTACAAAGGTGAGATTCTGCCACAGCGCAACGAGATTACTGAGGTTTACGTTAGCGAGTAATTTCGCTGACGAAGTGAGAAAGGTAAACAACGATGTTGATGCCAAAACGAGTAAAACACAGAAAGCAGTTCCGCGGACGGATGCGCGGCCAGTCGAAGGGTGGCAATAAGGTGATGTATGGCGATTTCGCTATTCAAGCCCTTGAGCCAGCATGGATTACCGGCCGTCAGATAGAAGCTGTTCGTGTAACGATGAACCGGACGATGAAACGTCGCGGCCGCACGTGGATTCGGATTTTTCCAGACAAGCCAGTGACGCAACGTGGTGCGGAAACCCGCATGGGTAAAGGTAAAGGTAGCGTTGACCGTTGGGTCGCCGTTGTTAAGCCTGGTCGTATCATGTTCGAGATTGGTGGCGTACCGGAAGACGTTGCTTTGGAAGCGTTGCGGAAAGCGCGGTACAAATTGCCGATTAAGACGCAGATTGTGCCAAAAGAGGAGGTGTTCTAATGGGGAACATCGTTGAATTGCGCGAGATGAGCAATGCTGATCTGGAAGAAAAGCTAGAAGGTCTGCGGGAAGAGGCGTTTAACCTCCGCTTCCAAGTGGCAGGTCGTCGGCTACAAAATACGGCGCGTGTAAAAGTAGTGCGTCGTGATGTTGCTCAGATTTTGTCTGTGCTGCGTAATCGTCAAGTGGCGATTGATACGGCCGCGTCTCACCCTGATGTTGCGAATGCGCTGAAGGGCAAAGAGTGGAATGCTGATGCACGGTTTATTTATGAAGATAGTGCATATAGTGTCAACTTTGATGAAGATGGCTCTGAATTGGCAACTGTGATGGTAGACCTGAATAAGAAGCAGCCGCGTACTCGACGTGAGCGTGCTAAATTGGGTCGGCCGAAGCAAATTGTCAACTATGACGTGAAATAGGTGAGAAGCGATGGCACAGGATACACGTAAACGACTGGTAGGCATTATTACCAGTGACAAAATGAACAAGACAGTGGTGGTGCAAGTGACAACACAGAAGCAGCACCCACTGTACGGAAAGATGATGCGGTACACGAAAAAATTTAAGGCACACGATGAAGAAAACGAGTGCAACGAAGGTGATCGTGTTCGTATTGTAGAATCCCGGCCGCTCAGTCGTGACAAACGCTGGGTTGTGCAGGAAATTCTGGAGCGAGCGCAGTAATTGTGCGCGCGAAACCAGTGCATAACACTGATTTCGATGGAGTATGAACCATGATTCAACAGGAAAGCCGACTCCATGTTGCCGACAATTCTGGCGCACGTGAGTTACTCGTAATCAAAGTGTTGGGTGGCTCCCGCGTGAATTACGGTGGTGTTGGTGATATGGTGGTTGCGACTGTAAAGAAAGCAAGCCCCAATTCCAATATCAAGAAAAGTACGGTTGTTCGCGCTGTTATTGTGCGGACTAAGAAACCGTTCAGGCGCGAAGATGGCAGCACGATTCGATTTGATGATAATGCTGCTGTGATTGTGAATGAAGACAAGATGCCACGTGGGACTCGTATTTTCGGTCCTGTGGCGCGTGAGTTGCGCGAAGCTGGCTACGGCCGCATCCTTTCGCTCGCTCCCGAAGTGCTTTAGGAGTTTGCACGATGCGTATCAAGAAAGGTGATAAAGTCATCGTTGTAGCTGGCAATGACAAAGGTGTAACAGGCGATGTGATTCGCGTTGTTCCAACCAAAAACAAGCTGGCTGTAGACGGCGTGAACATTCGCAAGAAGGCGCAACGCGCCCAAAATGTGGGTGGACGACAGGTGCAGGGCGGCATGATTGAGTTTGAAGCTCTGATCGATGTATCGAATGTGATGTTGGTTTGTCCGCATACGGGAAATCCGACACGCATTGGCATTCGCCGCGATGAAGATGGTCGCCGCATTCGCTATTCAAAGCAAAGCGGCCAAGATATTGATTAGTCTGAGGTTTGCCAGACGGCCGAGCGGTTTGACCAACCGTAGCCAGTCTGCTACGAACCCGGAGAGATAACAATGGCATTTAAACCATTACAGCAGCAGTACGTCGAAGATGTGATGCCTGCTTTGCAAAAAGAATTTGAATACAAAAATGTCATGCAAGTTCCCAAAATCATGAAAGTGGTTGTGAATGTGGGACTGGGTGAGGCGTTGACCAACTCGAAGGCGGTTGACAGGACGGTAGGCGATATTAAGTTGATCACGGGTCAACAACCGATTGTGACACGTTCACAAAAGGACATCGCTACGTTTAAGCTGCGTAAAGATCGGCCGATTGGTGTGAAGGTAACATTGCGTAAAGAGCGCATGTGGTCTTTCCTCACTCGCCTGATTCACATCGCACTGCCTCGTACTCGTGATTTCCAGGGTATATCGGCCGATGCTTTTGACGGCCGTGGTAACTACACACTGGGCTTGCGTGAACAGTTGATTTTCCCTGAAATCGACTACGATAAAATAGACAAGATTCGCGGATTGGAAGTGACGATTGTAACCACTGCCCAAACCGACGAAGAGGCCCGTGCGCTCCTGAGCCAAATGGGGATGCCTTTCAAGAAGCGCAATTAGTTTTTAAGGAAGACACATGGCCAAGAAATCAATGATCGCCCGCGAGACAAAACGCAAACATCCACATCGAGTTCGTAATCGGTGTCGTATGTGCGGCCGTCCGCGTGGCTACATCCGTCGCTTTGGGTTGTGCCGTATCTGCTTCCGTGAAGAAGCATTGAAAGGCAACATTCCGGGTGTCGTCAAATCTAGCTGGTGAGGTTTATCAACTATGTCAATGAGTGATCCCATTGCCGATATGTTGACACGGGTTCGTAACGCCATCATGCGTAAGCATAATGTCGTTGCCATGCCGCACTCTAAAGTGAAAGAGAACATCGCAGATGTTCTCAAGAACGAAGGGTATATCGAAGATTACACCGTTGTCCCAGAGCATCCGCAACCTGTGTTGCAGATTACGCTCAAGTACATGGGCGACCGTCGCAGTCAGCGTTCGATGATAACGAAGCTGGAGCGCGTCAGTAAGCCTGGACGACGTGTGTATGTGAAAAGAACTGAAATCCCCTGGGTTGTTCAAGGAATGGGTATTGCCATCTTGACCACCTCGAAGGGTGTTATGACAGGCCAGAGTGCCCGTCGCCAAAATGTTGGTGGCGAAATTCTGTGCAAGGTCTATTAAGGAGGTAGGTATGTCTCGTATAGGAAGAATGCCTATTGAACTCCCCAAAGGCGTTACTGTCGACCTGAAGGGAACTGAAGTAACAGTGAAAGGGCCGAAAGGCACGTTAAGTCAATCATTTAATGCTGACATGAAAATTGGTCTTGAGGATGGTGTGCTTAGTGTGACACGGCCGAGTGACCAAAAGCACCACAAATCTCTGCACGGTCTAACGCGCTCATTGATCAACAATATGGTGATCGGTGTGAGTGAAGGATTTAGTAGAAAGTTAGAGGTGGTAGGCGTTGGCTATCGTTCCGAGATGAAAGGGAACGATTTGGTACTCAGCGTTGGTTATTCACATCCTGTTACTGTATCGCCACCCACAAAGGATACGTCTTTTGCGGTTGAAGATAGAGGTCGTATCATCATCATCACAGGTATTGATAAAGCTGTGGTGGGTGAAGTGGCTGCCAATATCCGTAAAGTACGCAAGCCAGAGCCATACAAGGGCAAAGGTATTCGGTACGAAGGTGAACACGTTCGCCGCAAGGCTGGTAAAGCCGGTAAGGTATAAGAGGATTTTACGATGGCTAAACTAAGTCGTGAACAAATGCGGAAGCGTCGTCATCGGCGTATTCGAGGTAAGATCGCCGGTTCGGCCGAGCGTCCCCGCCTCAATGTCCGCCGGAGCTTGCAGCACATTTATGTGCAGTTGATCGATGATGTCGCAGGGCGTACAGTCGCTTCTGCTTCTACAGTTGATAAAGCGCTGGCAGCAGAGATGGCTGGTAAATCTGGCAAAGAACAAGCTGCACTGGTCGGCAAGGCGGTTGCTGAACGCGCCCAAGCGGCCGGAATCAACGGTGTCGTGTTTGATCGTGGTGGCTATGGCTATCACGGCCGTGTTCAGGCGTTGGCTGAAGCAGCGCGTGAAGCTGGCCTAGAATTTTAAGAGGTTTCTCAATGGGTCAAAGACGTAACAACAACAGACGAAACAATCGTGATCGGGATGCCAAGCCTGAATTTGACGAACGTATCATCGACATTGCTCGTGTCGCAAAAGTGATCAAGGGCGGCCGTCGCTTTGCCTTCCGCGTTACCGTTATCGTTGGTGACAACAAAGGCAATGTTGGCATCGGCATCGGCAAAGCTCGCGCTGTGCCAGACGGCATTCGCAAAGCGATTGAACGCGCTCGCAAAAACATGAAACCCTACCCGATTGTGTCTGGCACTGTGCCACACGAAGTGATCGGCGAACATGGTGGTGCGCGTGTTTTGATCAAACCTGCTTCACCCGGTACAGGCGTTATCGCCGGTGGTGGTGTGCGCCAAGTGTTTGAGGCGGCTGGCTACAGCAACATTCTTTCAAAATCGTTGGGCAGCAACAACACGCTTAACGTTATTTTAGCAACATTAAACGGCATGGAACAGTTGATGGACATGCGTCAGGTTGCGGAAGATCGCGGCAAAGACATTGTAGATGTCGCGCCGTTTTGGAGTCGCAAAGAATGGCAAAGCTAAAAGTCACCTATGTAAAAAGCGCGATTGGGTATAAAGAAGACCAGAAAGGTACGATTCGTGCGCTCGGTTTTCGCAAACTCAATCAAACTGTGATACACGACGACAATCCCGTGATTCGCGGGATGGTCACCAAGGTCAAGCACCTTGTTAAATTTGAAGAAGTAGCTTAAGCGCAGTCACGTGCTTACACAACTCTGATTGGTGTACGGCTCACCGTTGTGTATTATGAAACGTGATCTGCCTATTTATTAAGAGGTTTATTATGCAATTACACGATCTGCGCCCCAACAAAGGTGCAAAAAAGAAGCGAAAGCGAGTAGGTCGTGGTATAGCGGCTGGGCAGGGTAAAACGGCCGGACGCGGTACCAAAGGACAAGGCGCTCGTAGTGGTGGCGGCAAAGGCGTATATTTTGAAGGTGGTCAGTTGCCACTTGCTCGCCGTCTGCCATACAAACGTGGTTTTACAAACACGCGCAAGGTGTACCACAAAGTTGTCAATGTTGGCGATCTAGCAGAATTACCTGCTGGCACGACAATTGACTCAGAATTGCTGCTTGGTCTTGGCTTCCTCAAGAAAAGTAATGATCCGATTGCTATTCTCGGCAATGGCGACTTAGATGTTGCGCTGACAATTAAGGCGCATAAATTCTCAAAGTCTGCTATTGAGAAAATCGAGAAGGCGGGCGGTTCGGCCGAAATTATCCCGTTCAGCAAATAGTCTGACAGGAGCCGTACTATGTCTGTATTTCAAGGAATCCGCGACGCTTTCAGTTTACCAGACCTGCGTAGACGCATACTGTTTACGGTAGGGATTTTGATCATCTATCGCTTGCTGGCGAATATCCCGATCCCGGGTGTCGATCCGCTACAACTAAGTTCGATAGCTGATGCTGTATCAGGAAATGCATTGATCGATACGCTCGATCTGCTTTCTGGTGGTGCTGTTAGCAACTTCTCGGTGATGGCGATGGGTGTTTATCCCTACATCACCGCTTCCATTATCATCCAGCTTTTGACTCCGATTGTGCCTTATTTGGAAGAACTCCAACAAGAGGGTGAATCAGGACGCAATCGCATTAATAAAATCACCTATTATATGACTGTGCCGCTTGCATTAGTACAAGCGATTGGCCAGGTTAACCTGATAGGTATCTCCTATGGAGGCGGTACCGAGGGTGTGTCGCGTATCATTCCCAACTGGGGATTTGGTTCGGGAACAGAGATACTGACCACAGTCACGATTTTGGCGTGTATGACGGCCGGAACGATGTTTGCGATTTGGCTGGGCGAGCGCATCACAGAAGATGGTATCGGACAAGGTGTATCGTTGATCATTTTCAGTGGTATTGTCACCGGTATCCCCCAAGGTATCTTCAACATTTTGATCGGCCCTGACTTCCAATCTACGGGCGTGCGGTGGCTGACTATACTTTTCTTCGTTTTGCTGACTGTAGGGGTCACGTACCTGATCGTTAAAATTAACGAGGGGCAACGTCGTATTCCTGTACAGTATGGTCGGCGTGTGCGCGGCCGTAAAACATATCAGGGTCAAAGCTCGTATGTGCCGCTCAAGGTCAATACGGCCGGTATGATCCCGATTATCTTCGCGCAATCACTGCTTGCTTTCCCTGGTCTTCTCGCTTCTTTATTCCAAACAGAAGAGGGGACGCAATGGTATAGTCAAGCGGCTGAATGGGTCGGCACCTCATTTGGAATGCAGCAGGGCTGGGTATATTGGATTGTTTATTTCTTGCTCGTCTTCGTCTTTACCTTCTTCTATACAGATGTAATGGTAAAGCAGCAGAAGATGCACGAAAACCTGCAACGAAACGGTGGATTTATCCCCGGTATTCGCCCTGGTGCGCGAACAGAATCATACATTAGGCGCGTCGTGCGGCGTATCACTTTTGTGGGCGCATTATTCCTTGCCGGTGTAGCCGTCATTCCTGGCATCATGCAATTGGTCGCCAACTTAACCGGTCTGGGTGGTCTTGATCTCAGCGCACGGGTTGTTGACGGCTCTGGCCTCATCATCGTCGTCGGTGTTGTCGTCGATACAATGCGCCAGTTAGAGTCGCAACTTCTGATGCGTAACTACGAGGGCTTTATCTCATGATGCACATCGTCATGTTGGGTGCGCCCGGTGCAGGGAAAGGTACTCAGGCGAAGATATTAGAAGCGAAGTTGGGGATTCCCCAAATTTCGACAGGCGATTTGTTTCGCTATAACTTAAAAAATGAAACCGAACTAGGCTTGTTGGCTCGCAGTTACATGGATAAAGGCGAGTTGGTGCCAGATGATGTCACCGTCAAGATGGTTCGGGATAGATTTACACAATCAGACTGTGCCGACGGGGCGATCTTAGATGGATTTCCCCGGTCGCCTGCCCAAGCTGAGGTACTCGATACCTTGTTAGAAGGGCGTGACGGCCGTGTCGATATCGTCTTTCTGATTGATGTAGAGCAAGAAGAATTGATTCGCCGCCTCTTGCAACGTGCTGAGGAACAAGGGCGTGTCGATGACACAGAAGATGTGATCCGCAACCGTATGGTTGTTTACCAAGAAAACACAGCCCCCCTGATCGCTTTTTACGAAGATCGTGGGTTGCTTATTCGTATTGATGGTGAACGTTCAGTTGAGGCCGTCAATGCTGACCTGATTACCGAAGTGGCTCGTTTTGCAGTCAAGCACGGTTGATTGGTATAGATCGCTACGATTTGCTACAATACAATGTTGCGGCAAATTAGTCTAAAGACAGTAAATTTACGCTCTTAACTGTGGCGTGGATCGGAGAATTTAAGATGAAAGTTTCAGCTTCCGTTAAGAAGCGTTGTCCAAAATGCAAGGTCGTTAAGCGTCGCGGTATTGTGCGTGTGATTTGTAGCAACCCAAATCATAAGCAGCGACAGGGGTAATCATATGGCACGTATTGCTGGTATCGACATTCCGCGTGATAAGCGGGTTATCATCAGTTTGACATATATTTACGGAATCGGCGACACGACAAGCCAGAAGATTCTGGCGAACACGGATATTGATCCCAATACTCGTGTTCGGAATTTGACCGAAGAAGAAGTAACGACATTACGCCGTGCTGTTGATGGGTTTACCGTCGAGGGTGATTTGCGTCGTGAAGTCAATTTGAACATTAAGCGACTGGTTGAAATCGGTGCTTATCGTGGTTTGCGCCATCGCCGTAATTTGCCCACACGTGGTCAACGGACAAAAACAAATGCCCGTTCACGCAAGGGATCAAAGAAAACGGTCGCCGGTAAAGGCCGTCGCGCTAAATAGTCGATTTTTTAAGTACACACTACATAAGTACACACTACAAAGGTTAAAAACACATGGGTCGAAGAAGAAAGGGTCCTGCTGGTAACAATAAAAAGAAGTCCAAAGTAACAATTACTGAGGGACAGGTTCATATCCGGGCGACGTTCAACAATACGATTGTGACGGTGACAGATATGAAAGGAAACACGTTGACTTGGTCGAGCGCGGGTAACTCTGGCTTTAAGGGTTCGCGTAAAAGCACACCTTATGCAGCGCGGCTTGCCTGCCAAACGGCCGCACGTGCGGCCGAAGATGTGTATGGCATGACGACGGTTGATGTGATCGTAAAAGGTCCCGGCCCCGGCCGCGAATCTGCGATACGTGCTTTGCAGAATACCCGCTTGCGTGTCCGTTCTATCGACGACATTACGCCAGTGCCTCATAACGGATGCCGCCCACCTAAAAAGCGGCGCGTCTAACTCCGTTCTGTACTTATACAATCAATTGAACGAAACCGAGAGAGGGGAGTGCAATGCACTGTCCTCTCTTATCACTATGAATGATGCTGCATTCCGGTGCAGTTTTAGTTAGTTTGAGACACTCAGACACATGGGAGGTCGAACTTTGACCGTCGAAAATTTGATTATGCCAAAAATTGATCGGGAAGCTGTTACACAGGAATACGGAAAGTTTACTGTGGGGCCGCTAGAGCGTGGATATGGAACAACTGTAGGCAATTCGTTGCGGCGTGTTCTATTAGCGTCTTTGCCCGGTGCTGCGATTACGTCGATTCGTGTTAGTGATGTACCGCATGAGTTTGCGGCAATTCCGCATGTGGTCGAAGACATGATGCAATTGATCATGAACATCAAGCAGATGCGGCTGGTATTGCATGATGTTGATACATCACGGCTGCGGATTGAGGTACATGGTGCTGGGACTGTGACAGCGGCCGATGTGATCGCACCGGCCGAGGTTGAGGTGATGAACCCTGACCTGTATCTGTTCACCGTTGACTCTGATGATGCGTATTTGGAGATTGAGCTAACGGCCGAGACCGGCCGTGGGTACTCTCCGGCCGAAGATCGCGGCCGCTTGCCGATTGGCGAATTGCCAGTCGATGCGATTTTTAGCCCGGTTCGCCGCGTCGCTTATCGTGTGGAAAATACCCGCGTTGGACAAGTCGCTGATTATGATAAAGTGACGATGGAAGTGTGGACAGATGGCACGATCAAGCCAGAAGAAGCCCTCTCTCAATCGGCACAAATTATGATGCAACACCTCATGCCATTGGCCGGTGTCAGCGAATTGGACATTCAGCCGCCAGAAGCTGTTGAAGAGAGTACAGATGGTATTCCAGATGCGCTGTATGAAACACCGATTGAGCATCTTGACTTGAGTGTGCGCGTGTTTAACTCTTTGAAGCGGACAGGCATCACAAAAGTGGGTGAACTACTAGAGATGCTAGATCGCGGTGAAGAAACGATGCTGGCGATTCGCAACTTTGGCGAAAAATCGCTGGATGAATTGAAAGATCAACTTCACAGCAAGGGCTTTATTTTGCCCGGTGAAGAAGAAGTCGTTGTATAGTTGCCCTTCTTGTTGGGCAAACGGTGTTCTGCACGATGCAGAAATCGAGGTGTGCGGGTTTTCCACGCCCGCGCATACTCTAAACAAAACGAGGACATAATATGAGACATAAAGTAGGCGGCAAAAAATTAAGCCGCAGTAAAGATCATCGTCGTGCGCTTCGGAAAAATTTAGTATCCGACTTGTTTGCACACGGAAAAATTACGACAACGGAAGCGAAAGCGCGGATGTTGCGCCCCACGGCCGAACGTGTGATCACGATTGCCAAACGAGGCATTGCACAAGGTAAAGAAAACCCGTTGCGCGAAGTTCATGCCCGCCGTTTGGCTGCTGCCCGTATCAATCGGTGGCGTGAAGCATGGGATGAAGATGGCGATCTCGAGGAGATCGACGTGGTGAAAAAGTTGTTCGATAGCATCGCGCCCCGCTATGAAAATCGGCCGGGCGGCTACACACGCATCGTCAAATTGGGACGGCGGCCGGGTGATAACGCTAAAATGGCGGTTATCATGTTGGTGGAAGAATAAACTGAAATTCGCCGCAACAACCCAAAGGACGCGGAGAATTTACCATTTCAACTGTTCGTTACAAAGCTATCATTGAATATGACGGAACCGACTATGCTGGCTATCAACGCCAAGAGGCAGGTCGGTCAACCGTTCAGGGTGAGATAGAGAAAACGCTCGGCCGGATAACAGGGAAACCTGTCATGGTCACAAGTGCTGGACGCACCGATGCGGGTGTTCATGCTACTGGGCAAGTCATCTCGTTTGCGCTTGATTGGCAACATGGAGCAGATGCGCTTTACAAAGGCATGAATAGCTTGCTCCCAGCCGACATCGCATTTTTATCGCTTACCCCTGTTGATCTGTCATTTCACCCCCGTTTCGATGCGGTGCATCGGTCGTATCAGTACACTGTTTATAATGGAGTGCAGAGACACCCGTTGTTACAGCGATCTGCTTGGCAATTGCCCATTCGCCTAGACGAAGCCCGCATGAACGAAGCAGCCGACATTATCATCGGGGTTCACGACTTTCGCACATTTGGCACACCGCCCCAGGGCGATAACAGTGTCCGCGAGATTTTTGTGGCACGATGGGTGCGTGATGGCGACTTTTTAACATTTAACATTACTGCGTCTGCTTTTCTCCGGCGGATGGTGCGATGCCTTGTTGGTTCGCTCAAGCTGGTGGGAGACGGTACGTGGACGGTGGATGATTTTGTGGCCGCATTGGCAGCGTGTGAACGCGGCCGTACAGGCGCAACAGCCCCACCGCAAGGATTGGTGTTGACATCAGTCCACTATTAAGAATGCGCCGCATTGCGGCCGAATGAATTAAAACGAGACCGGGGCGTTGTCATGTAAGACGGTGCGCTGGTAGGAATTAAGATATGAAAACGTTCGTAACAAAACCAGCCGAAGTTGAGCGCAACTGGTATGTGGTAGATGCAGATGGTCAGACACTCGGCCGTTTGGCATCACAAATCGCTACCATTCTGCGCGGTAAGCATAAGCCGATCTATGATCCTTCTGTCGATTGTGGTGACTACGTTGTGGTTATCAATGCAGAGAAGATTCATGTCACAGGACGGCGTATGGATCAGAAGAAGTATTATCGTCACTCTGGGTATCCGGGTGGTTTGACTGAGATCACATTGCGTGACCAGTTGAAAAAGCACCCGACCCGGCCGATTCAATCGGCCGTCAAAGGTATGTTGCCGAAGAACTCACTCGGCCGCAAGATGATCAAGATGATGAAAGTGTATGCTGGCAGTGAGCATCCACATGAGGCACAGCAGCCACAGAATTTGAAGCTGTAGGAGTTATGCGATGAAGTATTATGAAGGTATCGGCCGACGCAAGCGTTCGACTGCACGTGTACGCATCTACCCAGAAAGTGAAGCCACTGGCACATTCTCGATCAACGGGAAAGATGTAAAAGAGTATTTTACGCGCTTTGGCGATCACAAAATTTTGACAGGCCCACTCACAGACGCTGGTCTGGATGGCAAAGTTGATGTCACTGTTCAAGTGAGCGGTGGCGGTGTGACGGGCCAGACAGATGCTGTTCGTCTTGGCATTGCTCGTGCATTGGTCAAATATAATGAAGAGTTCCGTGCCGCACTCCGGCCGGGCGGCCATCTATCACGCGACCCTCGTGTGAAAGAGCGCAAAAAGCCTGGTTTGAAACGGGCGCGTAAAGCACCGACATACACGAAGCGTTAAGCTCGTGGCTGGTGGCTATTTTTGGTCGCTGGTTTTGAATAAATGAACGTAAAAGGCGAGGCTTTGGTCTCGCCTTTGCTGTTTTAGCTTGTTATGACAATTGCGTGAGGTATTGAGATGGCGATTACGATAGTAGGATTGGGGCCGGGCGACGGCCGCTATTTGACCCGCGAGGCGTGGGAAGTGCTGCAAACGGCCGACACGCTCTACATCCGCACCGCGCACCATCCTGTGGTGGCTGAACTGATGACAGGCTGGCGCAGTTTTGATGATGTGTATGACACGGCCGCCAACTACGAAACAGTCTACCAAACGATCACCGACCAGATCATCCAATTGGGGCAGGCTGGTGACGTAGTGTATGCTGTGCCGGGTGACCCACACATGGGCGAAACGGCCGTGCTTGCCATCGAACGCGCCGCACGGGCGGCCGCTATTCCCGTGCGCGTCGTCCCCGGCATCAGTTTTTTAGAGCCGACCCTTGCTGCCCTGCAATTGGACGGATTTGACGGCTTGCAGGTGTTCGATGCAATGGCAGTTGCCCAACAATTGCACCCGCCCGTTTCGCCCGACACGCCCCTGCTACTTGGGCAAGTGTATAACCAACTACTCGCTGGCGAAATCAAGCTGACCCTGCTGGCGATGTACCCGCCCGAACACACCGTACAACTGGTGCATGGCGCGGGGACTGATGGCGCGGCCGTCGAAACGCTGCCCTTGCACGAAATTGACCGCAGCCAACAACTGCATAACCTGACCAGCCTGTATGTGCCACCGCGTGAAACGACCAGCTCGCTCGCCAATTTTGCCGAGACGATGGCGGTGCTACGCAGCCCACATGGTTGCCCCTGGGATCGGGAGCAAACGCCACAAAGTATGCGATCTGGTCTGCTGGAAGAAACGGCCGAACTGCTCGACGCACTCGACCGGGATGACACCGTTAATTTGCAAGAAGAGCTAGGCGACGTGCTGCTGCACATTGTTATGCAAGCGCAGATGGCAAGTGAAGCAGGCGACTTTACCATCACCGATGTGATCGCTGGGATCGAGGCAAAAATCAGGCGCAGACACCCACATGTATGGGGCGATGTGCAAGCGGACGATGCATCTGGGGTTGAGAAAGCATGGGCAGAGATCAAGGCAGAAGAAAAACGTGACCGGGGCGAACCGGCCGTATCCTCTGTTTTAGACGGTGTTCCCGTCGCGCTCACATCGTTGGCACGGTCGTATAAAATCCAGAAGAAAGCGCGGAAAGTAGGCTTTGATTGGCCGACAATCGACGGCGTGTGGGACAAACTGGCAGAAGAGATCGCAGAACTCCAAGAAGCACAA
>CALECP010000105.1 GCA_937949915.1 uncultured Anaerolineae bacterium | reverse complement strand
CACTTATTTCCTTAACTTGTGACTGATGGCGTTAGTAGTGCAGGGCTTGCTGATCCAGGGCACAGTACAGCAATTTCACTTACCCAAATAACCGCAACATTGCTATCACACAAGATGACTTTCTTCCGACTCATCACAATTGAAATTATGAATACTTATGCACGCGAAATCGAAGATGTTTTTTTTGCGAAGAATAATGAACATGTTCAGACAATCTTACAGGGCTTTGATTCTTCTTAAATTGCACTCAATGCACCTGCACTGGGTCTTTGATCGCGCCGCGCTCTGTTAACGGCAACAAGTAGCCGTCGCCCCAGCCTTCGGGTGCATCTGTCTTCTCAATCTGGATCGCCGTATTTTTATAGTCAGGAATTTTCGCTCGGCCGTCCACCTTGTCCCACGTCAGCGCATTGGCGGCCGCTTCGGCAAAGTGGAACGGCAAGAACACCGTCTTGCGGGGCGAACGGCTCGTCACCAACACCCGCACTTGTACCTCGCCCCGCCGTGAGCGCAACGTGATCCAATCGCCCGTGCTGAGATCAAGATCGGCCGCGTCGTCAGGATGCACTTCGCACGTCGCTTCGGGGTAAATATCTTCTAGGCGAGAGCGGCCGGTCATCGTGCTACCGCTCCAATGATAAAGAACGCGCCCTGTCGTCAGGTTATACGGATACTCGCTGTCCGGTTGTTCACTCTCTGTGCCAAACGAAATCTCCCAAAATTTACCTCGGCCGCGTGGGAAACCATCCTCAAACAAAAACGGTGTCCCCGGATGATCAAGCGACGGACATGGCCAATGCACACCGCCCTCCCGCTCTAGCCGTTCGTAAGTGATGCCGTAAAAATCAGGGGTCAAATCGCGCATCTCTTCCCAAATATCATTTGGGTGGCTGTACTCAAACCCATTGTTCATCGGCTTATCGAGCCGCGCAGAAATACGCTTGCCCAACTCGCTGAGAATCCACCAATCGGGCTTGCTGTTGCCGACTGGCGGCACGGCCGTGCGTACCCGTTGCACCCGTCGATCTGAGTTGGTAAACGTGCCATCTTTCTCTGCAAAACTGGTCGCTGGCAAAATCACATCCGCCATCATGCCCGTCTCGTTGATAAAAATATCTTGGCACACCAAAAAGTCGAGCTTCTCCATCGACTGGCGCGTGTGGTTTTGGTTCGGCTCGCTCATCAACGGATTTTCGCCCAGCACAAACATGCCGCGCACCGTGCCTATATCTGCGCCCGTCACCATCTCGGTCGCCGTCAAGCCGGGGGTCGGATTCAGTTCGACACCCCAATACTCTTCAAATTTGGTACGCGCCACATCATCGGCCACGCCCTGATACGCCGTAAACACATTGGGCAAACCGCCAACATCAGAACAACCTTGTACATTGTTTTGCCCGCGCAACGGATTCAACCCCGTGCCAGCTTTGCCAACGTGACCGCACATCATGGCGAGATTAACGAGCGACAGTGTGTTGTCTGTGCCGTGTGTGCTTTGGCTGATACCCATGCCCCAATAAATGCTGGCCCGTTCCGCTTTGGCATAAATACGCGCCGCTTCGATGATCGATTCGGCCGGAACACCGCTCACGCTCTCCGCCCACTCCGGCGTAAAGTCGCCCAACGATTCGATATACTCGTCAAACCCTTCCGTTTTCTCTTTGATAAATTCAGGGTCAACCAATCCTTCTTTGACGATGACGTGTGCCATCGCTTGAAAGACAGCCACGTCCGTACCCGGATTTTGTTGCAGCCAGACAGTCGAAAAATCTGTCATTTCAATCTGGCGCGGATCGATGACGATCAATTTTGCTCCATTGTTTCGCACGGCCCGTTTGAGAAAATTAGCGATCACAGGATGCGTTTCAGTCGTGTTGCTGCCGGTCACGATAAATGTATCGAGATGCTCCATTTCGGCAATCGAGTTGGACATCGCGCTGCTGCCAATCGACAACTGCAAGCCGGTGACAGACCCCGCATGGCACAGCCGCGCACAATGATCGACGTTGTTTGTGCCGATCAGGGCGCGGATCATTTTCTGGTAAACATAATTGTCTTCGTTGGTTGCTTTTGCGCTGGCGTAGCTGGCAATCGCATCGCCACCGCTTTCTTGCGCGATACGGCTCAGGTTATCGGCGACATAATCGAGAGCTTCGTCCCATGTTGCTTCCCGCCACACCGGTTCGGCACTGCGCCCTTCTTCCAGATTGGCGCGAATCAATGGGGTTTTGATTCGGCCGGGGTGCTTCACATAATCTGTCCCATACCGTCCTTTGACACACAACATCCCAAAGTTGGGCGCGGCATCGAATGGCGCTTCGACAGAGTAGACAAAATCATCTTTGACGTTGAGCTGCATTTGGCAGCCCACGCCACAGTATGGGCAAGTGGTGCGAATTTGGCGGTCGGGCGTTAGCATAGCGGTGTATCCTCACAATGAACGAATGCAATATGCTCACACTGTAACATTGTGTTACCCCATCTGCAACTGATATATCAGCAAAATATAGATGATAGAGCGTTTCATTAGATGTGCGGTGTTTGGCTATCGTGTGCTGTTTTTTGCGGTATGATGGCGCATGTATGTTTGGAGCAGATGTTAATTGGAAAATAGTGTTGCCGTTGATCGCGGCCGTATTCGTGTGTGGCTTGCTGACAGGTGGGCTGACCCGGTGTGATGAGGCACGGCCGCAAGAGATAGCGGCCGCAACAGAAACAGCTACGGCCGCCCCCACAGAAACGCGCTTGCCCACCGACACCCCATCCCCCACAGCCACGACAGCAAAAACGGCAACCGCAACCGCTACCCGCACGACCACGCCATCCCCCACAGCGACGGCAACTGCCACCCGCTTGCCCACGATTGTGCCGACGAACACGAGTCGGCCGACCGCCACTCTTTTACCACCGACAAACACACCGCCACCCACAAACACACCATTGCCTACGCTAACACCAATCCCGCCCACCGCGACCCCTCTGCCACCGACAAGCACCCCGCTGCCCACGCCCACACTGTTGCCACCGACGGCAACCCCTCTGCCTACAGCCACGCCCTTGCCCACGAACACGCCTGCGCCGCCGACTGCCATTCCACCAACGGCCGTGCCGCCGACCAGCGTCCCCGTACCAGCAACGGCCGCGCCACAAGCTGGCACGATTGCGTACAACAAAATCGGTTTTCATGCTGGGATCGGGGGAAATCGCAACGGGATTGGCGACTATATGCGTGCGCTCGATTCGGCCGGGGTGCCGTTCTTTCTCAAAAGTGCAGACGAGGCGGGGGTGCTTTTTGAGGCGCAAGAGTTGATGCGTGTCAGTGGTGTGCCGCACACGCTCGTTTTTCGGGCGACCGGAAACGAGATAGAAGTGCCTAACTATGATTTGCCACCGGAAGAAGCGGCACGGCTGCATTGGGCGGCGAAT
>CALECP010000104.1 GCA_937949915.1 uncultured Anaerolineae bacterium | reverse complement strand
ATAAGTTCATCATTTGACCAGTGAAACCAATATCACTGGATGCGTTCACTATGCCATTATATTTTTCCCACTATTTGGGCAACCGACGATTAGGCTACGTTACAGCGGGCATGAATTTATATGCAAGGTGGGTGTGTGAGGGCGCGATCCTCATTTTGCAGGAAAAACTGACGGACAACTTGTTCGCGCCCCCCATTTCCTACTTCCAAAGTTATCAAGGTCGAGTATAATCCCATGAACTTATTTTGTCAGGGAGCTTAAATGACAACACGACGTGCAGTATTTCCATTCACAGCCATTGTAGGGCAAGAAAAAATGAAACGCGCCCTCATTTTGAACGCAGTCAATCCACAAATCGGGGGGGTGCTGATTCGGGGTGAGCGCGGTACGGGCAAATCGACCGCCTCTCGTGCGCTGGCAGCACTATTACCACAAATCGAAGTGGTCAAAGGCAGTCGCTTTAACCTAGCGGCCGGGCAGTCGGTCGAAAGCGAGCAGTTAGACGGTAGTGTGATGGAAGCGCGGCCGACCCCGTTTGTCGATCTGCCGGTCAGCGCGACAGAAGATCGCGTCGTCGGCACGCTCGACATCGAAAAAGCGATCCAGAGCGGCGAGAAGCATTTTGAACCGGGCGTACTAGCGGCCGCCAATCGCGGCATTCTCTACGTCGATGAGGTCAACTTGCTCGATGATCATGTCGTCGATTTGTTGCTCGACAGCGCGGCGATGGGAGTCAACATCGTAGAGCGCGAAGGGATCAGCTTTACGCATCCGGCCAAATTTGTTCTCGTCGGCAGCATGAACCCGGAAGAAGGGGATTTACGGCCGCAATTGCTCGACCGTTTTGCCTTTTCTGTCAATGTCGCAGGGCTGCAAGAAACCCGCGCCCGTGTCAGTGTGATGGAACGCCGTCTCGCGTTTGAGGTCGATCCAGACAATTTCGCCAAGCAGTGGGCATCTTATGAAGCCTCGTTGTCGGCGCAAATTTCGGCCGCACGGGATTACGTCAGCCAAGTGCGCTACTCGAAGCGGGACATGGTGGCGATTGCTACGCTCACGACCAAATACCAGGTAGACGGTCATCGGGCTGACCTTGTGATTTTGCGGGGCGCACAGGCGAATGCAGCATTGCACCAACGGCCGCGCATCACCGATGAAGATATTGTGATTGCGGCCGAACTAGCCCTCCCCCACCGGGCGCGTGGAGTCGCATTCCAAGAAGCGCAAATGGATGCGAGTGAACTGCAATCTGTCATCGGGGACATTCCCGACGAAGCAGACGCAGATGAAATCGAAGGGGATAGCGAACAGATGGAAGCGGCAGACAATGCCGACCAAAAAAAAAAGCCCTGGACGCTGAAGGGGACGTAGAAGACGGCTCTGATGTAGCCGAAAGTGAGGCTGCTCCCCAATCTGTGCCATCTGCCCCTGCCGAAAGCAATTGGTGGGAGGGTGGCGACAAGAAAAAGTCCCAAGAAGAGTTCAATGCGCGGCGGCTCGATACGCCGCTCGACAAATTGATGCGAAAAACGGCCGGGCGACGGTCTGTCACCAAGACAGATCGCAAGCGCGGCCGGTATGTGCAATCCCGCCTCCCCAAGAAAGACAAAGTGACTGATCTGGCATTTGATGCGACGTTCCGGGCGGCCGCGCCCTACCAGCGTGACCGTGATCATAGCAAAGTTAAATTGGCATTACGCAAAAGTGATCTACGCGAAAAAGTGCGTGTTCGCCGCTCCGCCAATCTGATTTTATTCAATGTTGATGCCAGTTGGAGCATGGCTGTTTCGGAGCGGATGGAGGCGACAAAAGGGGCGATTATGTCGTTGCTCACCGATGCGTACCAACGGCGGGATCGTGTCGGCTTGATCGTGTTCCATAAAAATGATGCGCGGCTCGTTTTGCCCCCCACCAACTCTGTTTTGATGGCGAAAAAAGCACTGGAAGATGTGCAAGTGGGCGGCAAAACCCCGTTATCGGCCGGGCTGATGCTGGCGTATGATGTGATCAAACGGGAGTCATACACCCATCCCGACGTTGAACCGATGATGATTTTGATGACAGACGGCGCAGGCAACGTCAGTCTGGGTAACCAAGCCCCACAGGTGGAAGCGCACAACATCGCCGACCAGTTCCGCGAACGGGCAATCCGGTCGATGGTGATCAATATGGAGCATCCAGCATTCGATCAAGGATTGGCGCAAGGGCTGGCGGATCGCATGGGGTCGCCCTGCCACACGCTGGCCGACCTACGGGCAGAAACGCTGTATCGTACCGTTGTCAGCCAACTCAAGTGAGGACAAAGCCTACATACGGGTCTTTCTAATTTAACGTTGTCAAATTAAGTTTAATTGCGCGGCCGCATCATCGGCCGCTTCTTCGTCTACTTGAAAACCGAGATGACGATACGCATGAGGGGTCGCTACCCGGCCGCGCGGCCGTCGTTCCAAAAAGCCCAATTGCAACAAATATGGCTCAACAACATCCATAATGGTGTCTGGCTGCTCGCTAATCGACGCGCCAATCGTCTCTAGTCCCACTGGCCCGCCCCCAAATTTTTCGATGATCGCCAGCAATACCCGCCGATCAAGATCATCTAGCCCTAATTGATCGATCTCAAGCAGATCGAGCGCAGCCACCGCTACATCATGGTTGATCTCGCCATTTGCTCGTACTTGGGCATAGTCACGCACACGGCGCAGCAAGCGCAATGCGACACGAGGCGTACCCCGCGCCCGCAGCGCGACTTCATTGGCCCCGGCCGCATCAATCGGCATCTTCAACACACCTGCCCCACGCACCACAATCGACCGCATCGCTTCGATGTCATAAAAGTCCATACGGTAATGTGCGCCAAACCGCGCCCGCAGTGGGGCTGTGAGCAAAGCCAGCCGTGTTGTCGCGCCAATCACGGTGAAGCGGGGCAATTTGAGACGCACGTTTTTCGCGCCCGGCCCTTTGCCTACGATGATGTCCAGCACAAAATCTTCCATCGCGGGGTAAAGGATTTCTTCGACGGCGCGGCCGAGTCGATGCACCTCGTCGATAAACAAAATATCACCTGCCCGTAAGTTGGTCAGAATCGCAGCGAGATCACCGGCACGTTCGATAGCAGGCCCGGCCGTGATGCGAATGTTGACCTTCATCTCATTTGCCACAATATGCGCCAGCGTCGTTTTTCCCAAGCCGGGGGGGCCATGAAACAAAATGTGATCCAATGGCTCTTTGCGCTGCTTGGCTGCCTCGATCAAAATGCTGAGATTGGCTTTGAGTTTGTCTTGCCCAGTAAATTGGGCGAGGCGTTGCGGACGGATCACATTGTCCAGTTGATCGTCGGCCGTTTTTTCAGGGGAAATATCGCGGGTAGGTTGTTCCATCGCTCTTATTCTATGTTAGCTAATCACTAATCGCTAATCGTTGCATCATGGCTCAAACGACCATCTATTTTCTATTGACCGATTGATACGTTCATACAATTTCTCCATCCAAACTATACTCAATGCGGCCGACCTCTTTACAATGCGTTCATTAAAAGAAAAATTGGAAGACAAAAAATAGGAAAGGCAGCAGTGCTGCGGAGACGATGGTTAAGATGCCTGCCCAGCGCACTTTGTTGCGCTTGCCTAGAAAAAACAACGCTATGCCAATCCCATTGATCAACATAAAGAGCCAACTGAGAGTCATTGCAATCTCTCCAAACGCTTGGGCGGACAGATTCTGTTGAATAATGGTATTGCTCACAGTCAATAGTACGCCCAGCAAGAGCGGCAGCATGGCAAACGTGCGGAGCAAGACATTTTTTCTATGTTGGTAGATGAGACGGCCGAGCTGCAACAATGCACCCACAAACAGAAATGCCCCCACACCTCTCGCCCAAAATGGTGCGCGTGCAGCAATTTCACCGCCGAATGTCAACAAAATCAGCGCAGGGCCGAGGATACTGCCCAACCAGTACGCTTGTACGGCCGTTGCCCGCCGCCACCAATTGATCAAATAGACAAACAAGGCAACGATTGCACTAATAAAAAATATCAGCCATACATAGCCAAAACCGAATAAAAATCCCGTTGTGATCGGCACGAAGTAAAGTGCAATACCGGGCAACAAGACCCACAAATAATCGAAAAGACGGTCGGCAAACGGCCGAACCGCTTCTTCCTCTTTCTTGAGTTGGGTGATCAACTGGCTGGGATCATCGTCGGCCGCGATCCATTGCTCATCGGCCGGGAGTGGCTCGACAAACGGCTTTGACACAAACGATTCGTCAAGCGGCTGCTTCTCTCGTTTTATAGGCATATTGTGGCAAATGGTACGCGAGAGAGGTTAATATAGCATCAAAGCATCTGCATCCACTGAAAAATCGAATCGTTGAGACCGGGCAAATCTTCATGCCCAAAATCGGGGTATAGCACCAACGATTTGCTTGATGTGATTTTGTTGTAGGCGGCAAATTGGGTGGAGGGCGGACAAATTTTATCCATCAATCCGACAGCCATCATCACCCGCGCTTGAATGCGGGGCGCAAGATGCTGCACGTCGATATAGCCCAGTTGGGTAAAAATTTCTGCTTGTCGCTCGTGGCGTGGATCATGGTGGCGAAAGTAATCGCGCAATTCGCCATACGCATTTTCAGTCAGATCGATTTCCCATACACGCTGATAGTCGCACAAAAATGGGTAGACGGGCGCGGTCAATTGGATGCGTGGTTCGAGGGCGGCACAGACCAATGCGAGTGCGCCTCCCTGACTTGCTCCCAGTGTGCCGACGCGGTTTTCGTCCACATCAGGCATCGCCATCACGATACGCGCCAGTTGTGCGGTATCGAGAAAAATGTGGCGCATTAGCATATTTTGGGGATCATCGCTCAAGCCTCGGATGATGTGTCCATTGATGGTCGGCCCTTTGACTCCGCCTGTGTCTTCGGACAAGCCCCCTTGCCCTCGGCAATCCATCGCCGCCACTGTGAATCCCTGAGCGACGTAGCCCAATTTATCGAGCCAGCTACCCGCATTGCCGGTGTAGCCATGAAACATCAAAATAGCGGGATGAGGCTTGTCTGAAGGTGTGCGGGGTTTGAGGATTTGGACATGGATACGCGCACCGCGCACCCCGGTAAACCACAGATGGTAGCCATCGGCAAAAGTGGTTTGAAAATCGGCCGATTCCAGCACAACATCAGGCTCGACTGTACGCATTTCAGCGAGTGCGTCGTCCCAGTAGCTACCATGATCGGCCGGACGCGGATTACGCCCTTCATAGCTATAAAGTTCTTCGAGCGGTATATCAAATGTTAGAGGCATAATGCCGATTTACCCTGTTCTTAATTCCACTATACAACGAAATAGTACTACAGTCACCTTTGTGGCAAACTTACAAACTTACGATAGTTACTTTGACGATTGATCACATAAAAAGTCACTATTGCCACATCGGGTCATCGCTGCCATCCCAATTATCTTCTTGCCAATCGACACGGGGCGGCCGCCCTTCGTGGCAGAGACGGCCGACCCACGTCGGGTACTCTTGCCATTGCCCCAAAGCGAGCTTGGTGACGCGCCGCTTGAGCATAAATTCAGCTAATCGTTGCTTCGTGCGGTCTTGTTTGACCACGCGCTCCCAACTCCCTTCGACGGCGAGACAGGCGACATAAAACAAATCTGCCAAGCGCACCATGAGCGGCGTGAAATAGACGGCCGCTTCATCCTCCGGTAGCTTGAGAATCGCTTCTAGCTCTTGGCCGATTTGGTCACACGCTTGGCTACCTGCTTGTTTGATCTCAGGCACAGTCAGCCTCGCAAACATGGCACGAACACGTGCCAAAAACGGCAAGTGCATGGCAAATTGGTTGCAGTCACGCTGGAGGTGGCGCATGATGGTCGCGGGACGGCCGCACCATTCCCGATACACCATCGTGTCGCGCAATAGGCGAGGCAACACAGAAAAAGATTCGATCAAGCCATTTGCACCCAAGACGCTGATCCCCTGCTGGATGCCGTCGAGGGCAAGCTGGGGCGCACGAAACGCATGGAGCGCGAGCGCGGTTTGAATGACGGCCGGAAGATCGGGATCGCTGTCATCACTGTCATCACTGTCAAGCAATTTGGCAATGTGGAATGAGCCGGAGGCAAGGGCGGCCGCGTCGCTTCGCATTTCGGTCAGGGGGACATGCAAGTGTGAATCGTGGATCAAATAGGTATCTGCTTCGCGCACTTTGGCGGCGTAGCTCCATGCTGTCAGGTAGGCACGGCGCAAATGGGCCGCACACGCCACGGCCGTGTGGATGTGCAAGGTCGGCCGAATAATATCATCCCAGTAAATCTGCCCCTGCCCCTCTTTCCCAATCTGAAAAGCCCTCTCTATTTGCGGCTCGACATTGCCGACCAACGCCTCCTGGAAGCCGATCATGTCTTGCAGTTCTGCGTCGTGTGGGGGTACGGCAATGACAACGAGCGTGTTGGTATCATCAAGCATGATTTGGTAACCAGCCATCAATCCATAGGCACGCCCAGCATCAAACAACAGATGTGCCACTTCGCCAGGAGATTGTGTTGAGAGCAGTTGGTCTAGTACCTCATCAACCTTAAACTCTCCGTCATTTACCTGTAGTTTTGTGAGCAATTTGATGAGCGCGGCCGTTTGCGCCAGCTTGACATGGGCTCCGCTTTCCCCATTTTGCGCTGACAAATAAAAGAGACCGAGCGCGTGTAAATGGTTGTCGTCGGTGGCGTGGGCGGCGTACAAACCCGCCTCTCGCATCATTTTTTCAATTTGTTCGTGTTCTTCGTAAGAGGATAGTTCAAACAGTCCGGAGGCTAAAATAGCTATCTCTGTCGCGGCCGTGCGGCCGAACTGGTAGAAAGTGGGTAGATGCACCCGATACGCCTCTGCCCCAGCATAAAATTCGAGCGTGCGCTGCAAATTTTGATCGGCCGTAAACCAATTGTCCGGCTGTGCTTTTTCCCATTCTAAATAACGCATAGACACACATTATCGCATACTTGCGTTTAATGTAGTAGGGTCGATCATGATCAACCGCAGGCGTTGTCGCCCTGTGGTCGGGGCAGGCACAAGGCACTGCCCCTACAATTGTTTATAGCCTGACGCTACCGATTAGCGCGGCCGACGACTGATCGCAGTGATACCCACAAGGGCGACTAATGTGATAATAACCAATGCGAATAACGACGGCGTGAGGATCGCGGCCGAATTGAACCCGACGGCCGTGGCTGTTACGTTGATCTCTGTCGTTGCCGATCCGCTTAGGAGATCACCGGTCAATGTCGTTGCTGTAATGACGGCCGTATTGACCACTTTTTCCCGATCAATATCTGCTTGGGTAACGATATAGTCACCGATACATTCAAGACGTGAACCGGGTAGCAAAACGGCCGGGATAGATGGCGTACACGTGAATGACTCCAGCACATCGTCTGTGACAACAATGTTGTTCAATGGCATATCGCCATCATTTGTCACAATGACGCTATAGGTGACTGTCTTGCCTAAACTAATCAAATCAAGCGCAAACGCATCGGTCGCAATCGCTTCTTTAGTGGCGGTCATCGACGCAGTTTGCACAACAGAATCGTCTAGCACAAGCGATACACCCGCCGATTCACCGCTATCTGTCCAAGCGATGTTGGTCAATGTACCTAATGCTGTCGCGCCATCACTGACCCGCGCTGTAATTGTCAGCACGGCCGGATAGTCGGCCGATGTCAATGTCGGATCAACTTCTGGAGACCAAATAAGACCTGTATTGTCTTCGATCAATTGCGTACCTACATTGGCATTGTTATTCTCATAACGTACCAGTGTCAACCCTTCGGGGAGTATGTCTGTAATAACCGGGAAGGAACGCACTGTGTTTGTCAAAATCACATTAAAGTTGACAGTTTCTCCTTCTTGCGGATTCGGGTTGTCAACCGTCTTCATAATGGTCAAATCAGGTGGAATAGGCGACGCTTTTAGTGAAGATGAGATTTGGTCAGATGAGAAGACACGCACCCCATCAATCGTAATTCCCGAAACCCCAACTGTGTTTAAGATAAATTGATCAGCCTTATCATCTTCTGTCACCCGATACTGGCCCAAACAAACTGCCTTCTGCCCTTGTGTCAAAACCATTGGCTGCTCGGAAGGAGTCAAAACCGTTTCGCCATTTTGAACTGTTTCAAGAGAACATTCAAAGTCGTCGATCAATGGGTCTGCAAGCGTTGTACCAACAATGGTAAATGCGCCGTCGTTGGTGATGACAACTTGATAGGTGATTTGCTCACCAGCACTCAATGCGCGTAAGAAGTCGTCATCAAGCCCAAGCACTGTTTTACCAACATCAAGCGAGGGGCGGGGGCCGGGGTCTGCGACTGTGAGCATGGCAGAGGCAGTTGCACCATTATCGGCCGTGATGACATTGGTAATCTCTGGGCCGGTGTCATACGCAAATGGATCGACTTCTGCCACAATCTCGAAAACGGCCGGGTAGTTGCTACTAGGCAACGCACTGTTGATCAACGGTTGCCAAACGATGATGCGATCATCCACGCCATTGTCAGGCAATATCTGGGTAGTTTCAACGGTATTATTGTTTGAGTAAGAGAGAAGCGACAATCCGGCCGGAAGCACATCTGTAATGATCGGTCTGGACACCAATGTATCTGTAATCGTGATCGTGAAGGTAACAGTGTCGCCTTCGGCCGGATTAGCCGGGAACACCGATTTGACCATCGTAAAGTCTGATTCAGGCTCAGATGGCGCGTCTACTGTAATAGCACCCGAACCAAATGTCCCATTTTCGGCAATAGCCGTATTGGTAATCGTCCCCAAGCTAGATGCACCCGTCGCCACAGTGGTTGTCACAATCAATACGGCCGGATAATTGTCACTCGGCAGCGCAGAATCTAAGAGTGGCTGCCAGACAAGGCCTGTATTACTAACAATCGTTGTATCTGTGATGATAGCAATCGTTGTGTTTGGCGCGACATTATTGACAGAAAGCCCTGTCGCAATCAACCCTAGCGGTAGCACGTCAGTGATGACAGGCGTAGAAGTAGTTGTATCTGACACTGTGATCGTCCATACAACGGTGTCCCCTTCGGCCGCAGTCGCCACGTCGGCCGATTTCACTATCACCAAATCGGTCAACACAGATGTATCGGCAAGTGGCACAGATGAAGACGGGGCAATGAGCGCAGCCGTCAATTGCACATCGGGAGCGGGCAATGCAGACAATGGGGCAGCTTGGACAAACCCTGGTCGAATAGTCAAACTAACCATCAGAGCAATAGTAATGGCGAGTGCAACCCCTAAAATGGTGACGATGGCAGCAATTTTCGATTGATTTGATTGAATGACGGACATTTACAAAACCTCCCTCATGCACG
>CALECP010000103.1 GCA_937949915.1 uncultured Anaerolineae bacterium | reverse complement strand
TGACGTGGATGGCACAAAAGCGCATCGAGAGAAAATATAAAGATTGGCAGGTCAAACTGATGTACCGTGGCAATGTGTTGGTTACACGCTCAATCAGCGGCCGTAAAGTCGCGCAAATCGTTGAAGAACCATCTGATCTTGCCGTTTATGTTAAAGGCGTTATTAGCCCCTACGGCCGTCTCCAATGCGATCCACTGGAGACCCCTCGCCTGATCAGGATTAGCCACACAGCTGCACACATCATCATTGACCTAGATCAAGACAAAGACTTCGAGCTAAATCAAGGGTTTGTATTATGACTATGAAACAGCGTTCCGTCATGATTGCGACGCTTGGCTTTGCGCCCCAGATTATTACACGTACTGTTGACTTTCTGCGCTGGCCCAAGTTCTGGTATGCTGATCCTGCTTTAGAACGGGTGATTTTAGTGCGAACCGGGCGGTACAATGCCGGCCATAGCCCTTGGCCGACGCTCAATCATTTTCGACACTATTTTGAGGAGACATATCCGCAGATAATTTTGGAAGAACTTCCAATTAAAGACAGCGCAGGTAATGAAGTACAAGATGTCGAGACTGTTGCCAACTCAGAGTTGACATTCAACACAATTTTCGGCCGTGTAAAAACCTTAAAAGCAGAAGGGTATCGCTGTCATGGTGTTATTGCGGGCGGCCGCAAAAGCATGACGATTTATTTGATGGTGACAGCACAACTATTATTCTCTGAAGGAGATAAATTGTGGCATCTTATCTCTGACAAAGAGACGCAAGAACCACATGTGCTGGGTGTTGAATCAGAGGATAGCAGTACATTGGTGGAAGTTCCTACATATTATTTGGCAAACGCATTACCAATGCTCCACCAACTTGTGATCAATAGTCATAATCCTGCCAGCGCACTACGACATTATCAACGTCATGCAACGCCCGCACAGTTGTGGCAATTAGATGCATTCTACAAGGCAGAATGTGACAACATAGATCGGCGTATTTTACGTTTAGCCTATCTTGGTATGTCTAATCGAGAAATTGGTGAACAAGATGGCGTTAATTTAAGTGAGTCGGCCGTGATTAATCGTATTCGCAATATGGCAGAACGTTTTTATGGACGTAAGATGAGCGGGCGAATTCGGAGCAAATTTATAGATGACCTCAGCCCATACTTAAAAAGTGAGGATGCTTTTAATAGTTGATGCCCTCGGAAAACAGGAATAAGCTGAGAATATGATCGAGATCATCGTTACCATTGAAGCAAACAAAAAGGCAGGGACGCACTACCTGCCGATCAACGCTGTTACAGGCAGTGGATTGCGTGGTGTTTTCTTTGATGTGTTAGGGCGTTATGATGCCGAGCGTACAACTGAATTACATGATATGGGGGGGAAGCAAGACCCAGAAACTGGATTGCCGATCCCAGCCCCGTATGTAATTTCACCTATTGTTGAAGACAGAAAATTGACCGCATTGCGAATTTGCTTGTTTGATCGAGCGTTTCGAGATTTGGTGCTGCCTGCATGGGAAGAGGTATATGAGCGGGAGGACTGCCTAACTATCGGTAAGCTCTCATTAATCGTCTCGACGATAACGTGCAAGATGGCGGAGACGTATCCGCGCTTGGCGATGTTGCCGCCATGCTATGAGGCTGTCGTTTCATTTGTAACCCCGACAGCGTTTCGTTTTCGGCCGGTCAAAGGTAGCGATGTACAAAATTTACTGTTTCCGATGACAGATCGTTTGTTCTCGCGGCAGAGTGGGCCATTGCGGGTCTGGGATTTTTATGCACCACATGAGATGCGAACACCAAATGAGTGGCTGACGTGGGCAACCAGCAATATAAGCATTAAATCGCATGAGCTACGTACAACCAGTCGTCGGTTGCGTGTGCAGGATTCATTTGTGGGATTTGTCGGCCGTGTTAAATTTGTGGCAAACCGCCACGCACCAGAAATATATCTACGTCGTTGGCACAGTTTGCTCCATCTAGGGACATATAGTGGCTATGGATACAAAACAACTGTAGGGATGGGGGCAACGCGCCTATTGTCGGTGAAAGTGCGTAACTAATTATTGCTTTTGAGAAGGCGCGAGCTGGGTAATGCGGTCTAGGCGAAAGGTACGGTCTGCGCGGCCGGTGTGGCAGTGAGCGATAAGATAGTAGAGGTCGCCGCGTTGCTCGATGTGGATGGGGGTAATGGTGCGCGGCCGGGGCTGGTCGTCGTCGATGCCCTGATAATGAATGGTAAGCGGTGTTTGCGCGATGGCGGCCGCGTCGATAATATCGCGCCATGCGGCCGGAAATGCGATTGCAGAAGGGGCGGCCGGTTGAAAAGAACCCGTACCATCTATAACACGAGCCAGGTCATCAAACAGACGTTGAGCGTGTTGTTGGACAGCGGTTTGCTGCTGCGGTGTCATCTCCTGTAGGAGCGTATTGAGCGTGTGTTGCGGATTATGCAAACTGAGGTCGATATATTGTGAGAGGTGAATCAACGTTTGGAGAGCGATGCCGCTCACAACAGGATCAGGACTATCGGGAATAGACAGGCTCGCGTGATCACCTATGGGGAGCGGAACATTCAGCCGGACGTTCTGTTTGGCAAGATGACGACGCAATGGAGGAATGATCGCATCATCCACAAGGGCATGGCGTGGGGTGATCGGGGTATCGATATGTTTTTTGAGATGGCGTTGCTGTCGGATAGCCTGCATCTCCTCTTCCGTTTCGGTATGTAGCAACGTAGGGTAAGTGATACGAACGAATTGCAGCCGCTCCGCCCACGCCTCGATTTGTTGTTGGAGCGTATGAGAGAGCGGGCTATTTTGAAGCCGAAAAAGGGTCGAGCGCACCGTTTGCAAAGGAATACCGATGTGCAACGCTTGTTGTAGCGAAAGCGGTGTGATCGTGTATTGGGTAGGCGCAACCCAGTCCGTAAACTGCACCAAGTCGAACAATAATTGCGCCGGTGTCTTTTCGTGTAGTTGGATGTCGATCTGACTTTCAAACGATATAAGCGTGCCATACGGAGGTGACACGAGAATCGGTGTCGGGTGAAGCTGCCACTGTTGCCGCACCCATGTGACAAAAAGGGAATCTGAGTATGGTTCGAGATGCCATTTTTCGATAGCCGTATAAAGGAGGTGGGTGTCGATATGTTCTTTGATGTGTTGGTACTGCTGGTCAGGAGGAGCCTGTAGCCATGTGAAGGCGGCCGGAGTGAGAACAAGCGCATTGTCTTGCTGGGTGATGAGCTGGGCGGCCGATGCGATCAGCAAATGCGCTTGCAGAATGGGCGCGTCTTGCAGCAGTGGGGGCGCGGGTATCGGCCGGCCGATACGCTGGCACAGGGTCGTCACATCGTCATAACTTAGCCGCCATCCCCATGAAAGAACAGGAGGCATTTTGTGAATATGACTGAGTAATTGTGTGATATGATTAGTAGATAGAAAAGACATGATTTGATTAAAATTGTACGCTTTTTACAATTGTCAAACGTTAATTTTGCATCTTATGACATTCATACAAACATGAATGCCCCTCGGAAAACGCAATTATACGCGATTACGAGCAGATAGAAACAAACAGGGGGGTGAAAATCGCTGTTTTTTTGAAGCGATTATTTGCAAAATACTGTATTTTTGGTAAACTTTTGATGGGGCTAGATCGCTGTTTAATTGGCT
>CALECP010000102.1 GCA_937949915.1 uncultured Anaerolineae bacterium | reverse complement strand
GCTTCCTTTGCGCTTCCGGTAACATGTTCATGGTGCTGAACAATGGCTTTTGCAGATGGCTTTGATTTGGTACAAACATGAGTTGATTTCTCCTCCATAATTATACTAGGTTCGCCTCACCTTTTTACAGTAGACTCATATAAAATATATGAAGTGCCTCCCCAAACCTTGTTCGGATTGCCTTTTCTGATCCTCTAAGAATTTGCGTATTTTCCCCTCAGTTTTAACAGAAGAGTATGGGTCATACCACATTTCCCACCAAAACCAATGGGCATGTTCTAATGTCACTAGCCAATTTTTGTGTGAATCTTGATAAATGTTATCAATTGTTTTACTCATAGCATTATTTGGAGATGGAACTTATGGTCTGCATTTTATTTTGTGAGTTAATAAAAGTAAATATGAAGAAAATAAGAAAGATACCCCCGACCCTTTGGGACGCGCCAATCCCGCCCTATGCAGCCTGCTCAAATCGGTTGAGTGCAACATTTTTGCTTGTCGTCATCGGGTCAAATATCTGTCCATTCATTGCTATCCACGCCCCTGGCGGTAAAACCTGCGCGGCTGTGACAGCCGCGCCAATGTTGAACACCGCATCGGTCAGCCGAAAACGAGCAGGCTGCATCGACCCTGTTAGCACCACCGTTTTGCCCTGCGCGGCCGCCATCTCGGCCAGCCACCGCCCCGTCTCTACCATTGTGTCCGTCCCATGCGTGATCACAAAATGGGCGCAATCATTGTCGGCCGCCACCTCATCCGCAATCGCTTGCCGCTCCTCATCCCCCATCGCCAAACTATCGACCCGCATCAGTGACACTATCTCATAGTCGAGCGTTACATTTGACCGTGCCAGTACCTCACCCACTTGCGGATCACCGATTTCAAACGCGCTTTTCGCATCAAAATACACTTTATCAATCGTGCCGCCTGTCGTAATGATTTTCAACTTCACCATAAATTTCCTCACTCCGTGAATCTCAACGCACTCCGCGCCTTAGCGGTTACACTCACGGCGATAGTGCCACATCACCGGTCAGCCCTTTCACCGATACCACCTCAATCGTCTCCGCAATGGCAGTACGGCTCACACTGGACTGGGTGCGCTGCGCCACATCAATCGCCTGAAAAACCAACTGCATCCCATCGTAAGCTGTCCCCGCCCATTCGGTCGGTTGGCGACCCGCTTCAAAGGCGATGGCGTTATAAGCTGCACGAAATTCCTCTGGTAACACGGCCGGATCAGTCGCACCCAGATGCCCTTCACCCATCGGCAAAAAGGCGAGATTGGCGGCCGTGTATACAGGCGCGGCCGCGGCCGTCGTCTCTGGGTGCCAGTGTCCTAGCACCGCCACCACACTATCATCTATCACCAGCGCATCGGCCACTTCGACAGCGCGGCGCGTATCGGTGCTATCGCTGTAAATCACCAAAGCGACCCGATTGCCGCCGATCCCCCCGGCCGCATTGACCTCTCGTACCGCCAAGCGCACACTGTACAGCAAATCGTATCCCACATGCTGCAACTCCCCATCAAACGGCGCAACCACCCCGATCTTGACCACCGGATCAACGCGACTGACATCACACCCCGTCAACAAAAAACACAGACCCAGCACGATACAAAGAAACGGCCGGGACACCATACATCGTCTCCCTCCAGATCGATTTTGCTTATTCATAACACAACTCCACATTCGCTAAATGCTCATCATAATCAAGCCCAAACAGATGCCCACCGGCCGGAACATTGTCCCCACAGCCAGCCACGAAAAACAGATAATCTGTTTGCGCCGGAGCGGCGACCGCTTGCAGCGAACCGAGACCCGGATTGGCGATAGGGGCGGGTGGGATGCCTTCGTTGGCATACGTGTTGTACGGCGAGGCCACTTTCAAATCATCGAACGAAAGCGGCGACTTCCACCACGTCCCCCACGCTTCGCCATAGCCCAGCGCATATTGCACCGTCGGGTCAGCTTCCAGCCTCATCGGTATAGCCAGTCGGTTGAGGTAGACGCTGGCAATGGTCGGCCGCTCATCCGGCCGGACTGCTTCCCGCTCCACAATCGACGCAATCGTCACCGCCTCCTGCACCGACAACCCTTGTGCGCCAAAACTTTGCAGCATCGCCGGTGTCACTTGTGCCTCAAAATTGGACAGCATCAATGTCAAGAGCTGCTCGGCCGTTGTGTCTGTCGCTATCTGGTACGTGTCTGGAAACAAAAAGCCCTCTAGCGACTGATTGCTCTCTAGCTCATTGAGGTGTGTCCACGCGCTCGTATCAAATGGCACGGTGCGCTGTACCAGCCCCAAAAACAGGTTGGGGTCAATGGCGGCCGGACGCACTTCCGCGATGTAATTCGCCATTTGCTCCATGCGCCATCCCTCCAGAAAAACGATAGCGATCTCGTTATCAAACGAGCTTAACAACACATCGGCCAATTGCGGAATCGTATTCTGTGGATCGAGCGTGTATGTGCCAGCTTCTAGCTGCGAATCAAGCCCATAGTAGCGCAAATAGTTGAGGAATAGGCTTTCGTTGCCCGGATCGATCACCCCTTGTGTCGAAAGGTTGATCGCTACCTGATTGGCGTTTGTGCCTCCTTCGATCTCAAATTGAACGGGGGTGATACCGGGCCCGGCCGCTTCTTCTAGCTGTTGTGACTGCATCAACAAATACCCTTGCAGCGCGACCCGTTCGGCCGCACTCAAATCGGGCGATCCTTCATCCAACAACGCTTGGCTGCCCTGGTTTGCGCTCTGCCAGTTGACATACAGCACAGCCAGCCCCGCCAAAAATATCAGCACGACGACGCTAAAGATCAGCAGCCGCAGACTTGTCCAAATCATGCGCGTCGGCAGGGTCGAATCGTCATACGGGTTGCGGTTGGGCTTAAAATTTTGGTAAGACATAAAAGCATTGCGGGGCGGTGCTTAATCGCTGTCCGTCACCCGCCACTCCATATATTTTTGTAAGATGTGCGCGGCCGCAATCGCGTCTAGCTCATCCCGTTTCTTGCGCCACTGTTTGCGAGATCGCAATGTCGCTTCTGCTTCTTGTGATGTCAGAGCTTCATCTTGAAAAACGAGCGGGACGGAGAGGTGCGTCGCCAAATCGGCTGCATAATGGCGCACCCAGCGCGTTTGATCGCTGTCCGACCCATCCAAATAAGTGGGCAATCCCATCACCACCAATGTCGCCTTTTTCTCTGCGATCATGTGGTTGTACCGGGCGAAATCCTCTTTGCGCGATTTGCGCTTGATCACGCCGTGCGCTTTTGCCACCATGCGGTACGGGTCGCTAAACGCGATGCCGATCCGTTTTTCGCCGAGGTCGATTCCCATGATGCGGCCGGGTGCGTCTCCAGATAAATCGATCATTGCTCTATTCCGTTTGCTCCGTCTGTTGCGTCTGTATTGATCAGCACTTGAATGCGGGCAGGCACATACGGCAGCCGCTCGAAGCGTTGCGGCCAGATGCGGACATCGGGCAGGGCGCGGAGCGGCAGATTTTCGTCCAGATAGCCGAGTGCATACGCTACTTCTTGCCCCGCTATCGTTCTCATTGGATCATTGAGTGTGAGGTCGGCCGCGGCCGTGGCTTCGCCCACCAGTTCGAGTGTTACCCGGCCGGTATTGTCTACGCCCAGCAGGTTGCCCAATTGCGGCCGGATCGTCTCTGCCAAAATCGTGAATCCGGGCGGCTCAACTGCGTCTAATTGAGCGTATACCATGTCGAGCGCGATTTGCTCATTGACGGCCGTGCCATGCAGTTCGGCTCTCACTTCGAGCGTCAGCGCATCTGTTTCTTCACCGTTAAAGCTGGAATACTCTTCGTCATAAATAAAGACGAGCCGAATCGAATCATCTACCAAAAATTCATCGACCCCTAGCTGGTTGAGCATGTCGGCCGCTGCCTGATCGCGGATGCCATTGAGAACATGCTGGCGCAACCGTTCGCGGTCTTTTTCGTTCGTGGTCTTGGCGTAGCGCACATCGCCGCCCGACATCGCATACAAATTACGCACATTTAGCACCGTTGCCAACTGCCCTTCCACGCGGTTAATGCGATTGGGAACGACATTGCCCTGTGTCCCTGGCTCGATAGCCACCACTGGCACAGCGATCTCGCCCCCGATGCGGCCGGGTGCCAGTGCGTCCTCTATCGTCTGGAAAATAAGGCGCTGCCCGGTGGACGTACTGACCCGTGTCCCGGCCGGAATGATGATGTCTTGCGGCACTTTGTTGATAAAGGTGACTTGTCCTCTGGCGGGGGTGGTCGGCACTTCCTTAAAATCAGTCGGCGCGGCCGAAGCACGCCATTTGATAACAGAAACGAGTAGGCGGCCGGGGACGCTGTTTGGCTCGGGCGCGTCTTCGTCATAGCGCGGGTCTACAATGATCGGCTCGACGATGCTCAACTGCTCTAGCGTTGGTTTGAGGACAACGGTTGCGCCAGGGAAAACAAAGTAGCCTGTCACGATCAGCACCGCGATGGTGAACACTGTAATCATGCTCGCCATATATTGCCATATAAAATGCAGCCAGCGCGGCCACGGCCGAATGCGATAGTTGACCGCTTTTTTGTCGTGGTCGCTGATGGTGGTTGGCTTGCCGGGATAGCGAGCGGGGAGCGGATACCACCACGGCCGCGCTTGGGTCAGCCGCCAGCGGCCGATAGATTGCGAAAGGTAAACTGGCACAGCGGCCGCCCGTGCGACGGCGCGTATTTGCGGATCGGCCGTGACGATGCCCACGCGAATGCCGAGCGAATGGGCTAATTGGCGCACCTGTACCATATCGGTATATTCGCCTAATAATGTCCGGCCGCCCGGTAGCACCAACAGCGCGTGTGTCTCGCGTACTTGCCGAAGCGCATACAGAACTGTGCCGAGATTATCCCCGCGCTGAATGTTTACAATTTCGAGAGCCATTTTGGCGCAAAGTATAACATATTGGATTATGGTAGCGTCGAAAAGGGTGGGCAATCGTAGGGAACAAAAAAGTAGAGACGCACCGCCGGTGCGTCTTTTACATCTGCATTGTGCCTCAAAGGGGGGTAGATTTTTGGTGAAATTTCTGCTATGCTGCTATTGTGAATAATTTCACAATAAACATTTGGAGGATAAAAAATGACACGAGTAACATGGTTTGATCAGGTTGATGGGATGATTACGCGCTGGATGGCACGGCATGGGCTGACGTTGTTGCGCGTGGGGATGGGGGTGGTGTTTTTCTGGTTTGGTGCGCTCAAGCTGTTTCCGGGGCTGAGTCCGGCCGAGCAACTGGTGAAGGCGACCACCTTCTTTTTGCCGGGGTGGTTTGTCTACGTGCTGGCGGTGTGGGAAATGGTGATCGGGCTGGGCTTTATCACTGGCAAAGGGATGCGCCTGACAATTTTGTTGCTGTTCTTGCAGATGCCGGGGACGATGCTGCCGTTGGTGCTGCTGCCGTCGGCCGTGTGGACACAGTTCCCATTTGCGCTGACGCTGGAAGGACAATACATCATCAAAAACCTGGTGCTGGTCGCGGCCGGGATTGTACTGGGTGGCACTGTGCGCGGTGGCTATCTGGAAGATCGGCCGCGTCGATAGCTGATATACCAACAAACTGAATAACTGAAAACCCCATTTGCAACTATCGCTAACGGTTTGCGTACAGAAGTTGAGATACAATCACTTGACCGTAAGTTGATAAGCGTATGGATGACAAGATAGTAAAACTCTCTTTTATATTTTCGGCCGTTGCGATGATCGCGTCGATGCTGACTTTATTGCTTTTATTCCAGCAGTCGGTGACAGGGCAACTGTTACTCGACTGGGACGTGAAGGAGTTGAAGGAAGACAGTGCGGCCGGATCGTTGATCATGGAATCTGGCGATCCAGAGGTGGGCTATCTGTACGAGTATGATTTGACTAAGCTCCAGGCGAGACGACTCTTGCAAACAGGTGCTTGGTCGGTGCGCGACATTGTTACCAGTCCATTGAGCGATACGGCGAGTGCGATCAACTTGGACGGCCGCTCTGCAAAAGACGGACAGCCGTTTTTCACGCTTACCAGTGGCGAAACGTTTAAGCCGCCTGTCACCATTGCGGAAAATGTGCTTTCGGCCGCATGGTCGGCCGATGGTGAGTTGCTACGCTATACCGTTTCCCCCGATTACGCGCCATTATTCGAGACATACGTGCCATCGACATCTATCGACGCACCGCTTCCACTCAACCCAAGATATGATGGCGACGTTTTTACACTGCTGTCTCAGCCACCCGAACCGGCCGCCCTCGCACACCCCACCCGCAATCAAGACACCCACTTTGTATGGCGTAAAACAACGCAACAAACATACAAACCATTGCCCCCACTTCCGGCCGGGTCTACTTATCTCTGGTCGCCCGTGTCTCCTATTTTGGCTGGGCAAACAGAAGATGGCTTGATTGTCGTTTTGCCTACTGGCGATGTCCTCAATCGTTTTGAAGAAGCGGTCAGTGGCTTGCTTGGCTGGTCGAGTGATGGCAAACGGCTGCAATACTGGGTTGAAACGGCCGCTGGCGACGAATTTTGGCAGCTTATAGTCGAATCGGGCATCACACAACCGATTCAAGTGATCACAGATCGCCGTTACGAACCGCTTATCCCGTCCACGTCCGGCGACGAAGTGGCGTTTACGCTGGCATACACCACCAATGTCACCAGTACGCTAGGCATTATCAACTACGTCAACGGCACGTATGCCACGATTCCTCTGCCGGAATACGTGCAAGTACATGCTGATCTCGCAGCCGACATGGTGTGGTCGCCTGACGATACGCGGATCGCTTTTGTTGCCGCTACCCACGACAAATCAGAAACGACGATTGAAGACCCGTTTGACCAAGCGGAAATTTTCGTCTTTGATATTGTGTCAGGGACGATGAAACAGATCACAACCAACGAGTGGTATGATGGCACAGTGCAATGGTCGCCCGATAGCGAGAGCGTTTTCTTCCGTTCGACATGGCCGCGTCGCTGGTCATACTTTGTCGCGCCCATTGTTGAAGAAGATTACTACATGCTGACAGAACTCAATCGTCGTATCGAAAAGGCGGTATGGGTCGAGGATGTGAAGCGCCTACCGGTTACGCCGACTGCCACGTTTGATCCGGCTGATACAATGATCGAGCCGTTACCAGAAATGATTCCCGAAGCCCCTGTCGGAACGCCCGAACCATAAAGCTACTCGTGTTTCTGGTACGGGAAACGTAACTACTCACGTAGTTGCTAGTCAGCAAATCAGCCAAGATGGATGCTCAAACTTGATATTGGCATCAAAAGAGCTTATTAACAAAGCGCATCCGCTAGAGAAAGTACAAAGCTGACCGGCTGACTAGCTGAAATGCTGACGGGCTGAGTAGTTACCGGGAAACAACCATAGATGATAGACGGCCGAGGCATTTATAGGCTGGCTACCATCACTAAAACAAGAATAGGAGCAAGACCAATGGAACAATTTCCGCCAGAGGGGTTTATCGAGACAGACTCGGCCGTGGACGGGGTACTCGTTTACATGCCACGTCCCGACGAGATAGAGGATGATGCGGTCAAGATTTACCGATGTGCGCGTTGTAATGGCAATATGCGCTTTGATCCTGCCCAAAACGCTCTGCAATGTACCGTTTGCAACAACCACGAAACAGCTTGTGATAACTGCAACAGCAGCATGACGTATGACACCGAGCATGGTCAGCTCATCTGTACCGCCTGTGGCAATATGCAGCTTGTCAATTTCCAGCCGCATACAGGCAGCCAGATGGCTGATCGCCGCGAATTTCGGGAAGAGTATCTCGACCAGGCGGCCGAAGGGTGGGGGGTAGAAGTCAAAGAAATTGCGTGTCAATCGTGCGGTGCGACTGTAACGGTTGAGCCGAATCAATTAACAACCAACTGTAGTTGTTGTGGCAGCAGCAAAATCGTGATGCAAAAGCAGAAAGATGATGCCCAACGGCCGAGTTATCTTGTGCCTTTCAAAATCACTGATGAGCAGAGCCATACGATTGCGGCCGAATGGCTAGAAAAATCATGGCTTGTGCCGAAAGCGGCCAAACAATTCGCGTCGATGGGAGAGTTTACCCAACTGTATGTGCCATTTTGGACATTTGATGCGCGGTGTGATGGCGACTGGAAGTGTGAAGTGGGGCATGAGCGGCGTGTACGGCGCGATGGTAAAACGGTGACGGAGATCGATTGGCGGCCGGAGTGGGGCAGCGTTGCCGACATGTATGATGATGTTCAGGTGAACGGCACAACCCATATAAAACCGAAACATATGAAGGCAGTCGGCAGCTTTGACCTCGCAACGCTGACCGAATATGAAGGACGGTATCTCGTTGGTACACAAGCATTGGCGTATGACACGCCGATCCATGATGCGTGGCAAAAGGCGCGTCATACGATGAGAAGCGACTTGCTGCGGCAAGCCAAAAAGCAGCCCAGCAAAAGCCGTGTTCGCAACTTCGAGATGGATATGCGTTATGGTGATGAAGCGTGGCGGTATATTCTTGTGCCGCTCTATATCGCCACCTATTTTTACAACAATAAGCCGTATCAATTGGTATTGAACGGACAAGACGGCCGCATTGTGGGGCAACGTCCGGCCGATTGGCGCAAAATTGGCTTCACCGCGCTGACTCCCGCCTTGATCGGGCTTATTTTGTTGCTGGTCGGTTACTTTGCTGCGATCAGCCCGCTATTGACGGTCGGTGGCATCTTGTTGGCGATCAGCGCTATTCTCGGCTTGGTGCTGGCGATACAGGGCAAGGGGATGAGCAATGAATAATATGCAAGAACGATGGCATTTAGATGTGCAGACGGCGCAATGCCCATCGTGCGGCCGTCAATTTATTGTGACGGGGATGCTTTCAACTTGTCCGCGTTGCTGTGAGGGCGTTCTCGAAGCAGATGAGGCGGTAAGTTTGCCCTCGGCCGCGAGTGCGCCCGAACTGATGATGCCGTTTAGCTTGGATCAAGCTGGATTGGAGGCATCGCTGGCTAAATTTGTGAAGTCTGTTCGCTACAAACCAGAAGGATTGAATACCGAAGCGATGATGCGCCGTGTACAGCGCGTCTGTCTCCCGTCGTATACAGTCACGTCTCATGTCGATGCACGGTGGCAAGTGCAGATGGGATACGATTACAAGACGATTACCCATGTGGAGCGTTATGCAAATGGAGGCTGGCGCACCAACCAAGCGGAGAATATCAAAACAGATTGGTATCCCCGTGCAGGGCATACGACGTTGCAATATAGCAACCTGCGAACGGCCGCAATGCTAGACCATGCTAAGACAGTTTCCGCACTTGGTGCATTTAGCGATGGTTATACACAAGCATACGATCCGTCTGCCTTGCAACAACAAGATGTCGTGATCGGCTTGCCGACTCGGTCGCCAGACGATGGATGGAGCGATATTGAAAACCAACTACTGAGCCACACCGTTGCCGATGCTGTCCGTGCGGCCGGTGGGGATAGAACTGATCAATTTGAGTGGCGGCCGACCCATACTGACACAAAATGGAATTACCTGCTGAAACCGCTATACACAACATATTATCAGGATGAAGACAAAAATGTTGTGCCTGTCGTTGTGCATGCTCTGACAGGTGCGGTGAGCGGCACAAAGCATGGTTCGATGAGCAAGGCGAAGCGTATGGCGTTGATTCTCACTGGCTTGGCCGTGATGGCGGCCGTCGTCGCGGCCGTTCTCTACTTTATGGTTATCCCTTATGTGATACCGATTATCGTTGCTGTTATCCTGCTGTTGATCGCGGGTTGGCAACTGTTGTCGGTGAGCAATATGAACAAAAAGCCCATCGAGATCATTTGGTGATGAGGCACGATCAAAACGGTGTTTAGGCAAACAACAAGTAAAAGGCAAATGGTAGAATAGTTAGTGTAACTGTCTACCGTAGCTAACGAATTGATTTTAGGAGAAACAAAATGGCAATTTTTAACAGAGTGGCTATCGACAATTGGCAACGTGATGAGGTCGTACAGAAGTTCCCCAAAGGTGGCTTGGGTGACATCAAACTAGGATCGCAGTGTATTGTGAATCCGTATGAAACGGCCGTCTTTGTGCGTAGTGGCGAGGCGATGGGGACATTTGCGCCCGGCCGTCACACATTGGAGACGCAGAGCATCCCGATTTTGTCAGACATCATCGAAAAGCGTTTATTCGGCGGCAATGTATTTACGGCCGATGTGTACTACGTCAAAATTTCCGACATAACGATTCCCTGGGGAACAACACAACCGATCATCGTCGAACACCCACAACGGGGGCCGGGGGCGACGGCCATCATCGGCAATGGCACATTTGTGATCAAAGTAAATGATGCGTGGCGTTTTCTCGATGCGATGGATGCCTTTCGAGACAGTGTAAAACAAGCTGACCTGAAACGCCGTCTTGATCCGAAATTGGGCATTATGCTCCAAGACAAGATGAGCGAATTGGCGATTGAACAAAATTTGGGCCCCGCGCAATTGCAATCATTCACACAAGAGTTAAACACATTGCTGATGAAGTTGCTCCAGACTGAATTTGATGAGCTTGGTATGCAATTGGTCGATTTCAATGTCCGTTTCAACATGCACCCACAATCGCTCAAAGTTGTAACAGACATGGGGTATGGCACCAGTTACACCGAAAAGCAGATGGCTGATGCCGCCCTCGCGGCCGCCGATAACCCCGGTGGTGGCAACATGGCAGATGTAGGACTGGGCATGATGGGTATGTCCGCGATGATGCAACAGTTGAAGCAAGATCAAGCTGCACCCCCCGCGCCACCTGCACCGCCTGCCGCCCCAGAAGCCGCGCCAGCGAGCAGCAGTGCGATACCAGATGTGCTAACGCCACGCCAAGCGGCCGCATTGCTCCAAGTATCGGAGGAAGATGTGTTAGCGGCCGTAGAATCGGGCGATTTGAAAGCGAAAAAACTGGGTAACGCGGTTCGCATTTCACGTACTGCCATCGAAGAATTTTTGAATGGATAGATGTAATGAAAGGTGACTATCCCGTTGAGACACGTAGGGACACGGTTAACCGTGTCCCTACATCGTATGACATGCGTTTAGGGGATAATCGCCAAGTATAAGCGAGTGGCGACTGATGCAGATGAAAATTAGCCCCCGCGCTCTCGAATGGATGACAACCGCACAAACAGTGCGTGTTTTGCATCGGTTTGATACCGTGTGGAATGTGGCTGACCAACATCACCGCGTCCTCGCTTTGCAAACGGTCGAACTGCCGATGTCTCCCTTTGCGTGGCAATTACCTTATTTGCCCACTAGCCCCACGCTCACCCTCAAAAATGGTTGCCTACACACTGGCACACACCAATACGATCCCCAGCAAGCAACCGTTTGGCAACCGATTCCCCACGCAAACGTAGAGACGCAAAATCTTGCGTCTCTACGGGGATATAACACACAATATGCCGCCCCGCTCCAACAATTGATCACCGCCATTATCGGCCGAGACAAACCGGCTATTGTCGCTGCGACTAGCTATCTGGCAGGGCGCGGCCGTGGACTGACCCCGGAAGGGGATGATCTGTTATTAGGCGTTTTAATTGCGCTCTGGCTGCGCGATCAATCGAGCTGGGCGACTTTAATCGCGGAAACGGCCGCACCGCTCACTACCACACTCTCGGCCGCCTTCTTGCGCTGCGCGGCCGTGGGCGAAGTCAGCGAACCCTGGCACTGGCTGCTGGCAGGTGACGAAACGGCCGCCGCCCTCATCCGTGCTACCGGCGACACCAGTGGCGAAGCCGCTTGGCACGGCTTCACGACAATGATGCAAGCGCTGGAGGTATGCGTGTGAAAATCGGCCGTCAAATTCTCTCTTTCTTTATCGTTTTGCTCCTGCTGGGCGTAGCGTGGGAGCTATTCAAATGGTTTGGTGGCGATCCCTGGCGCGTCACCAACAACCCGTTTGGCATCGAACACAACCCACCCTTTCGCATCAAACAAGCAAGCGATCTCAATTTGCCCCACATCTGGGAAATTATCAGCGCGTTTGGCAAAGAGTCGCGCCGCAATGGGCCGATGCTGATCGAAACATTGGCGGCCGCCAGCCTGTTCACCTTCCGCGAAGCGATTACTGGCTTTCTGTTGGGTGGCTTTTTGGGGCTATCGCTCGGTACGCTATTCGCCCACATTCCCTTGCTCAATCGGGGCTGTATGCCCTACGTCGTCGCCTCGCAAACGGTGCCGATTCTCGCCATTGCGCCGATGGTGATCATCTGGCTCAAAGCAGGCTGGATTTCGGTGGCGATCATTTCGGCGTACCTCACCTTTTTCCCTGTTACGATCAACACATTGCGCGGTCTGCTCTCGCCCGATCCGACAACGATTGAATTGATGCGAAGTTATGCTGCGTCGTGGTGGGCGATTTTGTGGAAGGTGCGCTTTCCGGCCGCGCTGCCCTATATTTTCACCGCGTTCAAAGTGTCGGCGACAGCCAGCGTCGTGGGCGCGATTATCGGCGAATTGCCCTCTGGTATCCGCGATGGGCTAGGCGGTGCTATTCTCAACTTTAATAGTTACTACATCACCGGCCCGGAACGATTGTGGGCAGCCATTATCGCCAGTTCGCTGGTGGGCATTCTCTTTTATTTGCTCGTCACGGCCGTCGAAACGATTGTCCTTCGCAACCGCAAAACGAAATGACCATACTCAGTATCAACAACGTCAGCAAACGCTTTAATGCAGGATCGTCTAATGAAACGGTCGCCCTGCAAAACATCAATCTCACCATTGAATCAGATGAGTTCGTGTCGATTATCGGCCCGTCTGGGTGTGGCAAATCGACCCTGCTGCGCGTGATCGGCGATCTGATCGCACCATCGGAAGGCAAGGTGAGCATTCATGGCAAATCGGCCGCGCAATCTCGGCTCGATCAAGATTATGGCATGGTGTTTCAAGCGCCCGTTTTGCTCGAATGGCGGCGCATTTTGCCCAATGTGGTGCTGCCGATGGAATTGGCTGGCATCCCCAAACCGGAGCGTGAAAAGACAGCCCGTAATCTGCTGGCACAGGTCGGCCTCAAAGGGTTCGAGCGGCATTATCCCTGGCAGCTTTCGGGCGGGATGCAGCAGCGCGTGGCGATTGCACGAGCGTTGGCGATCCGGCCGAAACTACTCCTGATGGACGAGCCGTTTGGCGCACTGGATGAGATGACCCGCGAGCGCATGAATTTGCAACTGCACGATATTTGGCGCGAGTCAGATACGACTGTGTTGTTCGTCACGCACAGCATTTCCGAGGCGGTGTTCCTTTCGACCAAAATTATTGTGATGTCAGCCCGGCCGGGACAAATTCTCGAAGTGATCGACATCGACCTACCGCGCCAACGAGATGACAGCACCCGCGAAGATGTACGCTTTTTTGAGCAAGAACGGGCTGTGCGCGAATGGCTGCGGAGGGCAGAATCAGGTGGGTAGAGAGGAATCGTGGATCACACGCTGGTTGCCGCCGATCATTCTGTTTTTCGGGGGGATTTTCCTCTGGGAGGCGGCCGTGCGTGGCTTCCAGATCGAGCAGTTTTTGTTGCCCGCCCCTTCGGTGATCGCGGGGACATTTGTAGAGAATTTTGAGCGACTCGTCAGCATCGGCTGGTTTACTACCAAAGAGGCTCTCGGCGGCTTTGTAATCGGCTGCACGGCCGGGATCGTGGTCGCATTTGCCACGTCGCGCTGGACAACGGCGAGTGAGACGCTGATGCCGTTCGCCATCGCTGCCAACAGCGTTCCGATCATTGCGTTTGCGCCCATTGTCAACAACTGGTTTGGCGTGGACAACCCGCTTTCAAAAATGGTGATTGTCGCCATCATCGTCTTTTTCCCGATGATGATCAACACGGTGCGCGGACTGACACTGGTTGATGCGGCACAATTGGAATTAATGCGCTCGTATGCGGCCGCGCCCTCTGAAATTTTGTTCAAATTGCGGCTACCCAATGCGTTGCCGTACATGTTTAATGCGTTCAAGATCGCTGCTTCGTTGAGCATGATCGGTGCAGTTGTCAGCGAGTATTTCGGTGGCAATCGCTCGGCTTTGGGCATTTTTATCACCCAAGAAGCGGCGCAATTTCGCTTTGCCAATGCGTGGGCGGGCATCATTATTGCTTGCATTGTCGGATTGGCGTTTTACACTGTTGTTGTGCTGGTCGAGAGGCTGGCCATCCCGTGGCACAGTTCTGTGCGCGGTAACAATCCTGGAGGATAAGAAAATGAAACGTATTTTATTATTGATGATCGCGATTCTGTTTGTCGTGGGCTGTGGCGGCGATGATGATGGCGGCGATTCGTCCGACCTGACCCCGGT
>CALECP010000101.1 GCA_937949915.1 uncultured Anaerolineae bacterium | reverse complement strand
CCACGCCACCCGCCCCCTAGCGCTGTACATGCACGAAAATCAATTGACCTACCCCCTGCATAGCGACCCGACCAAAGGCGCGATGCGACGACAACACGGCGAACGGGACAGGCATTACGTTTTTGTCAATTACGCCAGCATGTTGACGGCCGACCACATCTTTTTCAACTCCCGCTATCATCTGGACGCTTGGTTTGCCGCCCTGCCCAACTACCTCAAACATTTCCCCGATCACACCAATCTCGACACGATCCAGTCGCTACGCGAAAAGTCAACCGTTCTGCCCGTTGGTGTCAACCCGCCCAATCCCCCCCTTAGTTTTGCCAGTCCCCCCCTTAATCCCACGACATCCCCCTCCCTTCGGGAGGGGTTAGGGGAGGGAAAAGAAAGACAAGAGAAGCGAGGGAAGGGTCAGCGAACACCCCTCATCTTGTGGAATCAACGCTGGGAATACGACAAAAACCCGGCCGCCTTTTTTGCCGCCCTCTACGCACTCCAGGCAGACCGTATCCCGTTTCAAGTGGCGGTGTGTGGCGAAAATTTTAGCCGCCAGCCCGATGTATTTGCGGAAGCACAAACACGATTAGCTGATCATATTGTGCATTGGGGGTTTGCGGAACGGCCGCACTACGAACAGCTTCTGTGGGCGGCCGACATTGTGATCTCGACTGCTTGGCACGAATTTTTTGGCATCAGCATCATCGAAGCGATATTGCACCATACTCGGCCGCTCTTGCCCAACCGATTGAGCTACCCCGAACTGATTCCGGCCGTTCATCACCCCACTTGCCTATACGATCATCCCGACGCACTCCTCCCTTTGCTCAAAAACGCTCTCGCCGATCTGCCCCATACACACGCCATTGCCCAGACCATCGCGGCCGATCTCGCCGTCTATCAATGGTCAGCGCTCGCCCCGCTATACGATCAAAAAATGGCGGCACTAACGCACAATCACCGCCCACTCTAGCCGTTGCGCCGACTGTCTGACCACACTCTGCTTGCGAATGCGGGGCGAACGATCTGCCAAATCGCACCGTATAATCGAGCGTCCGGGCTGGTCGAACCGCCACGCAAGCGGCATATAGGCCGGGGAACGCTGCACTTCTGTCCACACGGCCGCCTGATTACGCGTACTCCACACCGTTTCGATATGGTCGCGCCGCAGCACGGCCGCCTCTAGCACAAAGCGCTCCCCCACCTGCACAAATAAATCGCTGTCCGGCACACCGCCATCCGCGATCACAGATCGGCGATAAATACGCTTGATCCATTGCTCTTGGCACACCGGGCAAAACGGTTGATTATGTTCGCGCATCATGCAATTGGTGGTCGGCCGATACACGCCATATGACACAAAGCTCCCTCCCTCATGGCAGCCCACGCCATTATCGTCATCATGATCAGCCAGCCAATCGCGCCAGGGCGGCCGTTTCGGGTTGGTCGTTACATTGGCAAATGGCAGCAGGTTGGGCAGTCGCCGCAAGCCGCGCAACCATTTGAATGACGGAGCAAGGCGGTCTACATATTCGTCATTCAGTTTGGCGATGGCGTGGCCTGCCTCATGCACCATAATGCGCGGAAAATCGGCCGAATTGCGCGACGCATACCCGACAGTGAGCCAAAAGCGCGTTGCCCCACCCCGGCGTGGCGTGTTCACCACCACCAGCAGCACATCGAACGGCACACCAGAGCGCACAGCCACCTGCCACACACGCCAATCCCAGCCCACCAGCCGCCGTTTGTCGATAAACGAAAAATGTGTGCCAAGCGGCGTGGTCGTGCGGACGGCCGGTTTTTGATAGCAGTCGTTCGTACCAGGGGTGGGCGTAATCAAATTGACACGATGAAAGTTGAAATGTTGCCAATAGCTGCGGATCGGCTCGACAGCGCGAAACTCAGCCACAATCGCATCGACATCGGCACGAAAAAGCGGCATCTCGGCCGCCGTATACCCATCGCCCAAAATCGCCACATCGAGCCGCCGCGCCGGATCGCCATTGTCTACAATCGTTTCGTACCGAGGCGATCCCCAGACAGCACGGCCGATACCCGGCCGGATCACCGCGCCCCCTAACCGACTCAAACCCAAACCGATATTCATACCCCCAATTGTTGATGAGAGTGTGCCATCACGCAAACGCAAAAAACGCACCCATCGGTGCGCCCTTACTGCATTTATACGAATGCCGGGGCGCATTTTATTGCGCCCCGGCTCTCTCGCTCTCTAATAGTTGGTAGTTGGTTATAGTTTAATTGCGCTTGGTCACAACAACAGTTGCACCTGCTGCCAAAACGGTCAGCATAGCGACCAATGCGCTCATAGCGGCCGTGCTTGCACCAGTGTTGCTCATGCTAATCGCTGTCGGAACGGCCGCGCCGCTCAATGGGATAATCTGACCTGTAAAGCTGCTCAACGGCAGAACATCTTCCTTGTCATCCACCACAACAGTTTCTGGCTCACTCGTCTCTTCTTCATCGACGACGATCACCACTTCATGCTCAGTATCGCCGCCACCTTCAACATCTTCGATAGCAAAATTACAGTGACCACGGCCGTCCATCATGCCAGACCCCATCATCACGCCGTCGATGAGAATATCAAACGATGCACCAGGTCTGAACCCTTCACCACGGAAGATGAAGAAGCTACCGTCGCCACCTGCACCCATTTCCACGCCAAACTGTGCGCCAAGTTCTGCAAAGTCAGGGCGGCCGTCGCCATCATCGTCCCAATCATGGCGGTCATGGTGTCCGTCGTTGTCATCGTCCATATCGGCATTGTCGCCTTCGCCATCGTCGTCTGAATCTTCCGCTTCATCGTCGTCGAAGGGGAAGTCGTCTACGTCGTCAGCATAGCCGTCGTTGTCGTCGTCCATGTCTACGTCGTCGCTTTCGCCGTCGTCATCCCAGTCGCCGTCATACCACTCTTCTGTCCAGTCATGCCATTCGTTGTGCAGTTGGTCAGCATGGTCTTCTAGCCACTCTTCATATTCAGCGAACATATCGCCTTCCATTTCTGGCATTGGCATCGGCATACCGGGCCATCCATCAGGACAACCACAACCATGATGGTCGAAGTCTGGCAATTCAAATGTGTCGGTAATGACGCTGCCATCAGGCAAAGTGATGGTGATCGGCTCACCAAATTCAGGCCACTCTTCTGGTGAATCGAAATCAAAGTCGAAGTCGAAGTCTGGCATGTCGGACCAATCGCCATCATAACCATGATCGTCGTGATACGACCAATCAGGCATATCGTCCCAGGCAGGCACAGTCTCTGTGATCACCGTGCCGTCTGGCAGCGTAAATGAAATCACGTCACCCGGCTCTGGCCAATCGCCATCAAAATCTGGCATAT
>CALECP010000100.1 GCA_937949915.1 uncultured Anaerolineae bacterium | reverse complement strand
GCCGCGCTGCGCCACACTGCCCCGATGATCGCCCCACGTTGCCACGCGCACAATCTCCACGCCTTCGTGTGTCATGCGCGGCGGGACAATCTCGTTTTGCTGGCTGTCATCTTTGTAGACGGGGGGCGCACAGTAGACGCGAATCGGCCGTCCTGTCTTGGCGACACCGGTAAACAGTTCGGTCATGTGCATCCCGGTCGAGATCATCTCCGGGTAAAAGTGTTGGCACAGCAGGGCGATACGGTTCATTGTTTAATCATCGTAGAGACGCAATATCTTGCGTCTTTTTAGGCGTAGAGACGCAAAATTTTGCGTCTCTTAAATCACAGAGACGTAAAATCTTACGTCTCTACAAAATTGATTAGGCTGGGGCAGGCTCGCCGAGACCGTAAGTCTCGCGGACGTTGCCTTCGATCCATTTGTAGGTACGGGCCAATCCTTCTTCGAGCGAAATTTCAGGCTCCCACCCTAGCACTTCGCGCAATTTGGTGTTGTCCGAGTTACGGCCGCGCACACCTTGTGGCCCGTCGATATGCTTGCGGACGACTTCTATATCGGCCGCATCTGCTACGATTTGAAGCAGTTCATTGATCGTTACCATGCGGTCTTGACCCAAGTTAATTGGCTCTTTGTGGTCAGAGTAAATGAGGCGATAAATCCCTTCGAGGCAATCGTCTACATGGCAGAATGAGCGTGTTTGTAGCCCATCGCCCCACACTTCGACTTCTGGGTTACCAGACAGTTTGGCAATCGCTACTTTGCGGCACATCGCGGCCGGGGCTTTTTCACGGCCGCCGTCCCACGTACCCAGTTCACCAAAGATGTTGTGGAAGCGAGCAATGCGCGTTTCCATCGGATATTCGTCTGAGTAGTATTGACAAAATATCTCGGTGATTAGCTTTTCCCAACCATAAGCGTCTTGTGGCGCGGCCGGGTATGCGTCCTCTTCTTTCAGGGGAACAACATCCGCTTCAGTTTGCTTGTATTCGGGATAAATACAGGCCGATGAAGTGTACAAATAGCGCTTGACACCATTGGTACGGGCTGCATCGAGCGTGTGGATGTTGATCAATGAATTGTTGTGCAAAATGGTAGCGTGATTGGAAGAGATGAAGCCCATCCCACCCATATCGGCCGCCAGTGCATACACATGATCCACGCCCCGCGTCGCTTGCAGGGCATTGCCCCATCGCCGTAGATCGAGAATCTCGAACTCATCGGCGGCCGTGTCCTCAAATTCAGGGTGCTTAATATCAACCCCACGTACCCAATACCCTTTTTCTTTCAAAAACTTGACAAGATGGTGGCCGATAAAGCCACCTGCGCCTGTCACAAGAACTTTTGTTACATCAGACATAGTTATGCTTCCTGGAAATAGTTTAAGAAACGCATATACAAGTATGCGTTTCCGAAGCAATGTACCTATTTGTTATGGTGTGGCCATGGGCGGCACATTGCAGAGAACCTTTACTTTATATGAAAGGTTCGGATTTGGTTATAATTTTAACAGCAATAAGCCAATCAACCTAAAACCGATCAAAATGCCTACTTGGTGTTCATAAATCTGCGTTTGACTGCTATCTTGACAAAGCAAAACCGCCTCACAAGTGAAGCGGTTTGATGCCCCATAGGAGACTCGAACTCCTGTTTTAGCCGTGAGAGGGCTACGTCCTGGGCCACTAGACGAATGGGGCTGGCGGACGTGCATTCTATCAGAGGCAAAAAAGAGTGTCAAACTTTTTCTAACGTTTGTCGCCCAATTGTTTGGTGGTGGTGGCGATTTCCCAGACGGTATGGCTGCGTTTGTTTTTATAATCACGGCCGCCCAGAAAACGGCCGATTACCTCTAGCCCCACCACGCACCATGTCCAGACAAATTGTTTCGGCCGTTTATCTAACTGTTTGAGCAGCACGCGCAAAATTTTGCCGCCGCCCATCGTACTGACTGCATAGCCTGTTTCCGCCTGTAGTTCTAGGTGTCCGGCCGCGATGCGCCGCCGTTGCCGCAAAAAGTCGCTGATGGTGTCTGGCCCTTTGTTGTACACAAGCGCATTCGGCACATAAAGCAGCCCGTACCCCTGTCCTCGAATCAATGGCTCGACACTCGCTTCATCGACGGCCGTCTTGTTGGGAATGCGCTCGAACACACGCCGGAACGCGATCATCTCACCCGCTTTCACGCTTTCGCTGCTGATGTGATGATGCAGCCCCCATAGCAAATGCGCCGCAAACCCCATGAACGTGTCAGGGTTGTTGATCGGTTGCGGCCGACACGCAGTTAGCCCCATTTCATCATCGACAAACGGCGCGACCAGCAACGAAACCGCATCCACTTCTGGCAACAAATCGCCACTGCATAGCACGATGACTTGCTCCTGTGCCTGTTTGATGATGAGGTTCAGGGCAGACGCTTTGCCCTCCCGTTGTGCCTGCTCGACCAAGCGAATCCGGCCGTCTTGCGCCGCGTGTTGTGCCACTATCGCTACCGTGCCATCGGTACAGCCACTGGCGACGACGATGATCTCTGTGATGGCAACGCCACTTAATTGTTGCTCGCATACACGTTGCAGCAGGCGGCCGATATTTTCTGCTTCGTTATATGCTGTGATGCCGACTGTACAAGCGATGGGGGTCATATTTTGTGTGCGATGAGGTTGATTTGGCGCACCCATTTGATCTGACGGAGCGCATTATCCGTTTCGGAGGGGACGACGAGGCGCACGAGACCATTTGCCAGCGTCAGGGGGCGGCCGTCGGCCGACAGGCACAGCAAAACGGGATCATGTGGCGCGGCGGGGTCGAGTTCGGCCGCTTCGATGCGATTGCCGAAACCATCTGCACTGATAATCTCAAAATGGGATACGTCACACCGATCACATTCGCCATAGGCGGCAAGCAAATCGCGCAAACTGACACCCTGAAGATGATACGGCCCATGTGGCCCGTGATCAGTGGTGTAGCTATAGGTGATATTGGTTTGTGGCAACGTTTGCAGGTCGGCTACAGTTAATGTACGTGTAACGGCCGGGGTCGTCAGCACGATGTGTGTATCGGCCGACGGTGGCTGGATATTGTTGTCGTGTGAATGGGGGCGCAACGGATCGGCCGACATTATGCCAACACAAAAGGCGGCACTTTGCACGGCCGTACCTCAATCGAGCGCCATACATTGCCAGCCACGTAAGGCTCTTGCGCCAAATACGCCTCGATCTCGCGCTCTGACTCAACTTGAAAAAGCAACACGGAGCCGATCATATGGTCTTCTTTGTCTGTCAGCGCGGCCGCAAAAAGCAGCTTTCCGGCCGTTTTCATTTCACGCGCTAATGTCAAATGTTCATCCCGCGCCGCCTGTCGTCGTTGGTGTGCCTCTGGGTCTGTTCCGTCTGTGCCTTCTATAATAAAAAACATGAGTTGCCCTTTGCGGTTATATCGGTTTTACTTTTTCTGTGTAAAACGCAAGTGTACCGCACCTAAGTGAATTTCGTCCCCATTTGCCAATTGCAACCCATATTCTGGTACTTCGCGGTCGTTGACATACGTGCCACTGGTGCTTTGCTCGTCGTAGACACGAAAGATGTCGCCATCGCGCACAATGGTGGCATGGATGCGGCTCACTGTGGGATCGCTAGGGAAGCTGAGATCGACGTTGGGAGAGCGGCCGACCAGAAATTCGGCGCGGGTAATATCAATCGGTGTCTCTACTTTTGAGATCGAATCGAGTACGTCGATAGTGGCTGTGTGTATACCAGAAGATGAAATTTGTGTGGTCATGTCCGGCTTGACGGCCGCGCTGACCACCGTTTTGCCTTCATCCACCGCATCTACGACATTACCAGACGGTGGCGGCGCAAACTGTGCTTCCTCTGTTCGTGCTTTACGTCGTGCGCCATCTGTCTGGCTCGGATAATCAGCCACTGCATTCTCTTTTGTCGTTGCGCCAACGGTGCGTGGCTTGTCTGTCTGGTTGCGCTGAAACATGCGATAGAGATAGTACAGACCGGCGAGAATCAACAAAATCAGCAACAAAATAGCCAAAAAGCTAAACAAACGGCCGAAAAAGCCCCCTTCTGCGGCCGGGACAAGTTCCTCTGGTATTTCGTCCGCGCCTTCGCTCACATCCATCGTCAATGGCTGGCTCTGGAACTGTGTCCCCGCGCCATCACGATAGACGATGCGAATATCATTGCTGCCATATTGCAACGGTACGCTGGCTGTAAACCGATTGAGCGAAGCAGGGGGAATCTCTGCCACAGCCAAGCCGTTGACCACCAATTGCGCCTCTGTCACCTCTTGCAAAGAGGCATCATACGATGTAGGGAAGGTGATGTCTATCGGCTCGTCTATATTGGACAGTGAAATCGCTTGTTGCTCGGCCGGTAGATCGATGGTCAAGGGTGGGACGGTGCTTTTGACTTCGACCTGTGTCCCCACGGCCGGAAGGTTTGGCACATTGGGGAAGCTGACATTGACGGGAAATGTCCCCGCCAGCAATTCAGGAATCGTATAGGCGACGATCAAACTGGCCGGGCCTTTCAGTGCCGCGTACATACTGTTCAGTTCGGCCGCGTTCGATAGATCAAGCGCCAGACCACCCGTGCCAGAGGAGAAGATGCGTAAGTTATCTTGCCCCAATTCGACAAACAAAGTGAGGGCGGTGTTATTGAGCCAGACCGTGTGCAGGTTGACCCCTTTCGATGCAGCTAATTCTGGTATTTTTTCAATCGTCGTTTGGTCAATCGTCGTACTTAGCCCGTCTGTGCCGTCGCTGAACAAGACAATGCTGACAGGCATATCGGGGTTCGGCCGATAATCGTCAATTCGCTCTAGCAAATCGTTCATATTGTCGAACAACCGGGTCGCGCCGTCGCTGACGGGCAATCCTTCCGTGATGCGGTTGCGAACGCTGTTATGGAATTGTGCGGGAGGTAGCAGCTCGGTCACACTGTCTTCGCTGATCTGGTAGATGCCTACATAATCAACCCCTTCCTGCATATATTGCGCGTCGGCATAGTTTGCAATGGTGGTGCCGATGGCGGGAATTTGGTCGGAGACACCGGGGGGTAGATCGACGACAAACAGGGTCAGCGATCCGGCCGATTCTGTACCGACGATCTGGGCGTTTACAGGGGTATTATTGTGCTGGACAGTGACCGGTTGCTGCGGATCGATAGCTGAACCATCGGGGGCTGTGCCTGCTAGCGTCAGTTGCACTTCCGGCAGGTTATCTGTGTTGATCGCCGTCACTTTCAGACCATCACTCTGCGCGGAGGCCGGTAGTACGCAAAGAAAAGCGAACAGTAGAAGTAAAAGGGTTGTTTTAAGTGTGTGCAATGTTGTTGATCTGTCCATGATATGTCATCTCCAACACAGTATTATTGTGTTATCCCGCATGTAAATTTAGAGTAAATCTACCGGGTCATGTGGCAGTTGTCAACTGATGTTTTTGATGGGGCGCGTCTAAGTTGTGTGTAGACTCTCTGGAAAGTGCTAGCCAGGCTCTCGGAGACCATTATTAACGTATGACAAGGGCGACTGATGAAGCATCGGCCGATACCCACCAACACTCAAACCAAGACATAATTATTCGCCTGTCATGACAGGCCCGTTGTGGCGTGTCATGGCAAGATCGATGCCATCGCGCAAAAAGGTATGCACGGCCGCCACCGCCTCATCTAGCACCATGTCCAAAACAGGCTGTTGATCGCGCAGAAAATCTTGTAGCACCCAAGCCCGAACGGGGAGCTTGCCCGGTGGTCGGCCGATGCCCAGCCGCATCCGTGCAAAGTCGGGATCGAGGTGCTGAATGATGGAGCGAATGCCATTATGTCCGCCTGTGCCGCCTTTCATCCGCAGCCGAATATCGCCAAATGAAATGTCTAATTCATCGTATATGACGAGCAGATTGGCTTGAGGGATTTTGTAGTAATTGAGAAGCGGCCGTACTGATTCACCGCTCAGGTTCATAAATGTTTGCGGCTTGGCGATGATGACAGAGCGGCCTTCGATGCGTCCTTTGCCGACAATCGCTTTGTGTTCGACACGGCTAGAGTGAATGTTGTACGCGGCCGCTAATTTGTCTACTGCCATAAAGCCGATGTTGTGTCGATTGCCCCGGTACTCGCGGCCGGGGTTGCCCAGCCCGACGATCAGATATTTCTCGCCCGGTATCTCAGGGCGCGTGTCTTGCTCGGCCGGGGCCGTTTTTTCTTCTATTTGTTGGCGTATCCAGTCGAACATAATGTTTATTAAGAAAGTTAAAAAGTTTGAAAGTTGAAAGTTAAGAGGTTGTTGGCGCGGTATTAAACTGCTCTGTGAGTGCGTGGTGTCTGCTGCCATCATAATAGCTGGTTTGTTGGATCGTGAATGGCCGCATCGACGTGTGATAGGAGCTTATCAGGATAGCCAAATGCCCAGATGAATATGTGTGTGTCGAGGAGAAAATTCATGCGTTGGTGTCTTGAATCATGCCAAATTTATCTGTTTCGTTGCCCCAAAACAGGTTTTCCAACGATTGCGTTAAAGGGGCATCGAAATCATCGGCCGTTGAAATCAAGCCAACTGCTAAACCACGCTGACGGGATGTGTCGGGTGACTGGAGGGCTGCCAGTGTACG
>CALECP010000099.1 GCA_937949915.1 uncultured Anaerolineae bacterium | reverse complement strand
CAGGGCCTGCCTCCTGCACGCACAGGTGTGAAACGCTGCCTGAGAGACCCATGGGCTGACAGGGCCGGAGAGATCGCACCCCTGTGACTCTAAAGCCGGCTTGATTGTGTGTTTGGAAAGTAAATTAGTGGTGTTGGGTTGATCGATCTCCTTGTATGGTCCAATTGGGAACGCTCTTGCCTGAAAGGAAAAATACGACGAGGCAGACCGCCTGTACCTGAGATGCATCGAGATTAAGGAGCGAGCTCATGGGCCTGACCACCCAGGCCTTGCCGGAAGCCTCCCCCGCCGCGTACTGTCATTTTCTCTTTGATCCACACGGCCGCCACAATTGTGCCGAACAGGGGGACAGTCGCATTGAGGATAGAGGTGAATCCGGCCGGGAGGTAAACGGTGGCGAACGCGAACAGGGTAAACGGGATGGCCGAATTGATGATGCCGAGGAGAATGAGTGCGGGAAATTTCGGCCGGATCGCCGCCCAGTCCAGCTTGCGGCCGAACACGAGCAACAAAGCGAGTCCCGCCAGCAACACACGCAATTCGATCAACCAAATGGGGCCCAACACAGGCGCAGCCACCCGCATAAACAAAAAAGAGCCGCCCCAAAGCGCACCCAGAGCAAGCAAATCTAACGCATCAGATAGTTTCATCATCGAATCATATCAGCTTAGGGGGAACATGCTATACTGCCGATCATGATTTGTGACCCACTCAAAATTGCCGCACAAGCACAACTCCGGCCGCAAACGTACACCGTGATTGTCGAACGGGCAGATCGCGTTGTCGCCAAAATGGAGACGGCGCACGGCCCGATGCTTTTCAAAGCGAGTACGGTGGCCGATGACATGACGTGGGATGCGATCAATATCGGCCGATTAAGCGCGGCCGATCTGCCTGTTCCCACCATCATCGCCCAGGGCGAACAACCAGTCAGCTACATCATGCTCCGCTGGATCGAAGGAGACGCACTGACATCAGCCAGCCCATTAGCCGCCCAACACGAAGCGGGACGATTGCTGCGGCGCGTCCATTATTTGGCGGATCGACCGCCTTATGCAAGAGGGTATACATGGGATGCTTGGATGACCGGATGGCTCAATGCGGCATTGCCGTGGTGGGGGGCGCAACCGGGGATTATGCCCCAGTGGATTGACCGCGTATGGCGCAATTTTGAGCGAATGCGGCCGTTGCTGGCGACGCGGGGGACGCATTTTATGTTGCAAGACGGCCGCCCCGATCACTTTTTGGTGCGCGGCGAACGGATCGTCGGTCTGATCGACGTGCATGATGCCCAGCCCGGTGATAGTGCGATGGATTTGGGCGTGATCGGTATCTTTGATAACAGGCTGCTCGAAAATGTGCGGGCGGGCTATAAGGGGGATGCCGTCGAAAAACAGACGCTTGATCAATTGCTCCCATTTTATATTTTTTTGCGACGGCTGGCCGCGGCCGAATGGCACGCCAAATTTGGATCGGCCGTCATTTCGCAAAAAGCGCTCGCCCTCACATTTGCCGATAGAAAGAAAAACAATGGCGACTTCTTTTAAGCTGATCGACAAACAGTTACGTCTACCGGGCAGAATAGCGGGGCTGTTCATGCGGCCGAGTGAGCGCGGGTTGCGTTTTTTGCACCGTGCCTTGCGCCGTGCAGCAGGCAACGACATGGTGGGGGCCGTATCGCGCACCGTGTCGATTGCGCGATCTGATGGCAATGGCATGATTCGGACGCGGATTTTCCGGCCGCACAACGCACCGGCTACGCTACCCATCGTTTTGTGTCTGCACGGCGGCGGCTACGCCATCGGCACACCAGAGCAAGCCAACTTTATGCGCGTCTGTGCGGGGTTGATGGCGGTACGCGATTGTGTCGTCGTCGCGCCCGATTATCGCCTGTCATTGGATGCACCGTACCCGGCCGGACTGCACGATTGCTATGATAGTTTGCTGTGGGCAAAAGAGAATGCGGCCGAGATTGGCGGCCGGACTGACCAAATTTTTGTGATGGGCGATAGTGGCGGCGGTGGGCTGGCCGTCGCCGTTTGCTTGCTGGCACGGGATCGGGGCGACGTGGCTATCGCGTTTCAGATGCCGCTCTATCCGATGCTCGATGATCGACAGATCAACCCATCGGCCGTCAACAACACGATGCCTATTTGGAACAGTCGTTTCAATGCGCTTGCGTGGAAGTTATATTTGCGTGGTCTGGTGGAAAAAGGCGAACCGATACCGACTTATGCGTCCCCATCACGGGCGACTGACTATACCGGTCTACCCCCGGCCGCGACATTTGTAGGCGATCTCGATCCATTTTTAGACGAAACGGTACACTATGTGGAACGCTTAAAAGCGGCCGCCATCCCCGTGCAATTTCAGATTTTCGAGGGGTGCTATCACGGCTTCGAGCAAGTTGTCCCCACGGCCGCAGTCAGCCAAGCGGCCGTTCGTTTTATACAAGAAGCGTTCGCGTATGCGGTAGACAATTACACGGCCGCTCAGCCCAACGAACGTTATGCGTCCAAATCAACTTCTGCCCACGCCAAATAATGATCAGAGCCAGTCGTATATTTGCGGTGTTCCACTTTGGCTTTGCCCGTAAATTGGTGTGTCAGTGCGGCCGAAAACAGCAGATAATCGAGTTGGCTATACGTTGTCAGCCGTTTACCCGTATCGTCGTCGCGTGACCATTTATGCGTGTCTCGCGGCCGTTTTTTGATCGATTCGGCCGCATCGTCATCCTGGTCAATGGTGCGTAACACATCTGTCAATCGAAGGGGGTTGTCCGGCCGTAAAAACGCTTGTAGCGAGGCCGCCCCCGGTGTGTCGTTCATATCGCCCATCACCACAAAGCGATCTGTCTCGACATTTTGACTCGCCTTTACGATCTCAATCGTCGCCGCCACTTGTGCCGCCCGTTTCGCATCACTCTTTTTCTGGTCAGCCACCCACGCGGCCGTGCCACGCTCAAACCGTGAGTATTTCGATTTGAGATGACACAAAAAGGCGGTTAACAATACCCCAGATCGATCCTCTTTTAGCACCTCTATCTCCAAACAATCGCGGGAAAAGACGCGCCTATTGTCGATTTTTTGGAAGCGATGGCTGATAATACGGCCGAGCGGAAAGCGACTGAGCAGCCCCAAGTCTATCCCACGCGGATCGTTGCCCTGCACGCTGACCACGCCATCTGTCACCTTGTATTCGGGCCCCACCTGCGCCTGCACAAAATCACGCAACGCACCATAAGATTCGATCTCCTGCAAGCCCAGCACATGCACATTGCTGCTGCGAATCCGTGCGCCCAGCGCAAACAGTTCAGTCAGCTTTTTCGGCCGTGTCCCCTCCAAATGCGCCCGCCACGGATCATCCCGCACGTTATACGGATCATCAAAACGGTCGAACAAGTTATTGGTGTTGTATGTGCCGATGCGGATGATATTTGTCATGGGTTTCTTCTTATTTTGTCCATTCTTTATACGTTTGTGTTTGCACGGCTTCTTTCATCGGTAAGGCTGTGCGAACTTTTTCGGCCGAAAAATAAAGCATGACACGATCTCTCTCCATTGTGCCAAATCACAATTACGTCACTACCTTGGTTACAGCTTTGGCCTATCTGGTTGATGAGTAGCATTTTCGTTCTTATTAGGTGAGCGTATAATTCAATGAATAGCTCTTAGTTTAAGCTTGGTTTTGGAAAATCATACCCGGCAAGTTATGCGTTTTATTCCACAAACAGCATCGGCAAATACACTGTGTCACAATTTAGATACGCTGTCACACTACTATCTAAATCAGTTAACCACGATCTCAAATCCGCATTATCAGGAATACACATTGACGGATTATCAGATAACGATAGCCACGTCAACGCGGTCAGATTGCCGATTTCTGTTGGCACGCTCGTCAGTTGATTGTTATACAAAAGTAGATCCGTCAACGCGGTCAGATTACCGATTTCTGCTGGCACGCTCGTCAATTCATTGTTAAATAAAAGTAGATCTGTCAATGCGGTTAGATTGCCGATTTCTGCTGGCACGCTCGTTAGTTGATTGTTATGCAAATGTAGCCGCGTCAACGCGGTCAGATTGCTGATTTCTACTGGCACGCTCGTTAGTTGATTGTTATCCAACCATAGCCACGTCAACGCGGTCAGATTGCCGATTTCTGCTGGCACGCTCGTTAATTGATTGCCATACAAATATAGCACCCTCAACGCGGTCAGATTGCCGATTTCTGCTGGCACGCTCGTTAATTGATTGCCAGACAAAGATAGCTCCATCAACGCGGTCAGATTGCCGATTT
>CALECP010000098.1 GCA_937949915.1 uncultured Anaerolineae bacterium | reverse complement strand
TGGGATTGCAAGTTGCTGTTGGCGAAATCATAAAGGAGCAGTTTTTCTTGAAAATTCACCTGAAATCAAGGTGTTTATTTCGTGAAAATGGCTCTCAATTTAATTCGCCAACAACGACTTGCAACGGGTGAATTAGTGTACGATGTGATGCTAGACAAGAACTTCTGATTCAACTTTCTTGTAGGCGGCCACGAAGTTTTAGACTGATGCTACGAAGTTTTAGATTGAGCAGCAAAATTTCAGATTATCCTATGACAAGATGTTTTAGATTAGCCTACATCATTTTGACACACTGTTTTGGATTAGCCTACTTCTTTCACTGATTGGTGTTACGATGCCGCATGATGTGACATGAATCCCCTGAAATCATATTCTAGGGCTTACAAGATGCCCATTTGCTAATTTTGCCTGATTGACTTCCACTGACATATACTCAGAGCAACTGAATACATCTAAACGCAACGAAGCAGTCGGGCGGCCACCCAACTGCTTCGTCTAACCCAATCCTGACCACAAAGGCAGCTAGGATGGGCTGCGACCAAGTATAACATCTGTGTAATGTGGCGGCGTTCGCTGTCCGTACATAGTGTGTATTAGGTTTTGGCATCATCACCGCCTTCCAGTGGTTATCTGGGAGGCGGTTTTTTGTTTGCCGATAGATGCTGTTTGGTTGCCCTGTCCGGTTTCGGCCGGATGGGGTTCTATCAAAATCGCGTGGCACTACTTATGCCAGTCAGGATCAAAGGAGAAAAATAGAAATGGTCAACAGGACAAACAACAAACAAATCATTCATTGGCTCATCTTGATAACAATCATTATGTTAGGTGGTGTTGGATGTGGTGGTGGTCAAGAATCTGCAACAGACAACGGTGCATCTTCGGCCGAAAACAGCACATCCACAAACAATACAACGAATACCCAACCAGACCCTACCAGACCACCGAAAATCAAACGAGGTTCACCAGAACAAACCGTACAACAATTTATAGAGGCTTGTACGATAGGCGATTTGGTGACAGCCCTCTCGCTTGCAACAGAAGAACAACAAACTGCCATTCGCACCTACAACGCTGGTAATCCATGTGCGATTCCGGCCGAAAGCGTCAGCAACAGCATGGTCAGTTCCGAACAAGCAGGGGCAACCCATCGTGTTGAATGGGAATGGAAAACGGCCGAACCAAAAGCAACCATTCGCTACCTGTTTTTGCTCGCAGAAGAAAATAGAGATTGGCGCATTTTCAGTGGTGATCGTTCTTTCTATGAAGAAGCTCCAAAAACGATCACATCATTGTCCTATAACAATGTGCGAATTGAGCCAGAAATAACAATTGTTTACGATGACACGATGCCTGACAATCTCAGTTGGATTGAGGCACACGGCGTTATGGGTTTCATTCGGCAAACGTATGAAGTGGTCAGTGTTGGATTGGATGAACCAACACGTGCCTTGCTTACCGAAACAGTTGAAACTGAAATGCAAAATCACATTATTGTGCGAGGCTCGATTCCGGCCGAGCAATTCCAAGCGAGCCTATCTGATGCGCTTAACAACTACATGATTGCCATTCAAACCGCCGACTATGCAACCGTGCAAAAAATGACCATTCCTGATGAGAACTTGAACTTTGCAAATATCAGGTCGATTGTTACAGCAACCGATTTTCGCATCGAATCATTTGAGATTGGAGAAACAGACTATATTGGCTTTGAGCAAGTGCCAGATGCGGATCGTCCAACCAAATTGATAGGTCGGGATGTGAGTAGTGATATACACGTCTACGAATTACCGATGTATGTCAGAACGCTCACACCGATCACTGTCGAATTTTCGCTTTTCGGCCGACCCTTCAGCCACGAAACAAGGCTGGAAGTTGTGAACTTTCCCAATGAAGGATGGACAATGCACAATTGGATTTTGCCCTATGCAGGTAGCAAATTAGACGAAACGAGCGTTCAAGAAGGGTCAACTGTTACGTTGAAAGGGTTGGCCGTGACACCAAGAGGAACATTTTTTCATGCTGCCATTGAACCAGCAGTTGATTTTGTGAACGATTACTACGCCTATCTATCAACAGTCAATTTCGTAAGACCACATCAATTCCATGCAATCACCGACAATAGTGAGTATGTGGTATGGGATGTATTTGCCTCACACATTCCACCATTACAGGTTGCCGAAGATGGCACTGTGCAATTGACGATGTTTACGCAGCATGGTGACAGATTGCAAAGATTTCAACATCCGATTGAGGTGAAGTTAGTGCGGTGAGTAGCTTTGTTGTATCAAGTCTTGAGAACCCAGAGCATAGCTGGCAGGCAATATACTTCCCAGTGATTTAGTAAGTGCGGAAACAACCAAACACTTCAGAATGAAGTGGGGTTGAAACAGTGTAGCGATCCGGCAAGAAATAGAGCAACCAACGCATCAATGTCTGCCATGCGTAATTTGCGTCAAAATTTGGGATGTAATGCTATGGGGAGCGTTTTAACAACGCCGTGACCGCGCCGAATCGTTGTGGTTCTATGACAAAGGCATCAACAGTCTGCTGAACGTTATGTTGCGTCTTCAACAACAGCCTCACCAACAATCCCGATTAGACCCGCAATAATGCCGAGACCAGCAAAGACGTAAAAGGTGGTGAAGATGCGGGTCAAGGGGAGGGTCGGCCCCATGTCGCCATAGCCGATGGTGGTCAGGGTGATGACGGTGAAATAATACGCATCAACCCATGTGGTAATAGTTGGCTCAAAGCGATGGTAAAACCATGTGCCAATCAAAATGGTAATGAGTGTGACCCACAACAAGCCGCGAAACGCCTCCTTGCGCCACAAAATACGGCCGAGATGCGCGGCCGAACGAACAATTGCAAACAATCCTAAAATGGGCATGAGAACGCTCCAAAAAAATTAACTGACAGCTTGTGGTTGACGGAGCAAACGCCAGCCACTCCGCATCAACAGATATTGAGCGACCCCAAACCACAAAAAGAGCAACGTGGTGCTGAGTGACCCAAGATCGATCCAGCGCGAGATTTTTTGCTTGATTTCAGTCACATCGTCGCTGGTTTGGCTGATGGCGGTTTGGAGTTCCGCCGAACGCCCCTCCAACAGATCAAGTTGATTATTGAGTTGGTCGATCTTTTCGGTACGGCCGTCCCGCACATCCTGCGCGAGTGATTCGGCCGTAGTGAGCGTCTCGCTGACATCGTCCATTGTGGTGGATAGTCGGTCGGCCGCCCGTGCTGCCACATTGCTCCGCACACCGGGCTGGAGAGAATTGGCGACACCGTTGATTGTCGTTTCGGCCGCATTCGCCAACTCACTCGCCACATTGACATAAACGGCGACCTGCTCGATCTCATCTGCAAGCTCCGTTGCAATCGGTTTTGCATCGGCCGTTTTGTTAAACTGCGTTTGGGTGTTGCCGACAAACGTGCCAAAGCGTTCGGCCGTCGCGTCGCCAAAAACGAGAGCCTTTTCAATCGGGGGGAAAATGGTGAGCAAGCTATTTGTCAACGGCGTATTGAGCCACCACGCACCGACGATTGCGGCCAAGCAAAGCAGCAGCCCCAATGTGCCAAGTACCATTCCCACAAAACCGACGATTCATTTTACACTGTTTGTCATCTCAACTTCTCCAAATTGTCATTGTCGGTTGTTGTCAAAAAATCAGGACAGGCTCCTCATGCGGAAAGCAACGAACATGAGTGAAATGCTGCCCAAGATCATGACCCATGCAAGACCGGTACCTTCCTGCACTTCACGGCCGACAAACAGATATTTTTATTCGTAGCGCAGCGCATCAATCGGCCGCATCAGCGATGCTTTCCACGCCGGATAGATGCCGAAGATGATGCCAACTGAGGCCGAAAACCCAACGGCCAGTGCTACCGTACCTGTCGAAATAACAGGCGTTAAGCTGAGATAACCGCCACCGACAATCGACACCACCACGCCAAGAGCAAGTCCGATTACACCGCCGATCAGCGTCAAAATTAGCGATTCGAGCAAAAACTGTGCCAAAATATCTCGCCGCTGTGCGCCAATCGCCTTGCGGATGCCGATTTCACGAGTGCGCTCCGTCACGCTGACCAGCATGATATTCATGATGCCGATGCCACCGACGACGAGCGAAATAGCTGCAATCGCACCGAGGAAAACAGTCATCGTGTCGGAGATAGTGCTGAAACTTTCGACCAAACCAGACTGACTGATGAGCGAGAAATCATCTTCTGCGCCGTAGACCAAATCGTGTTGTTCGCGCAACGTTAGGCTGATTTGCTCCAATGCCGCGTCAACTTGTGTTTCATCGGCCGCTTGTGCCACAATTTGCGCCATCGCCGGTTCACCGAAGCGCGTTTCCTGCAAATCGAGCCGTTGTAATGCGACGTTCATTGGAATGTAAACGTTGCTATCGGTATCGCCACTCGCGCCACCGTCACCCGGCACGAGAACCCCAACCACATCGAAGCGCGTATTGTTGACAGTGATCGATTGCCCGATTGGGTTCATGCCGTCAAATAACTCATAGGCGATGTCACTACCCAGAACGGCGACCTGCGCGAACGAAGCGTCGTCGATTTCATCGAACAGACCGCCACGTTCAAGCACATCGTTGTTGGTGAGGGCAAAGTAGTTGCCTGTTACACCGTTGACAATGGCAAATTGATCGTTGCTCCCGGCCGTCACTTCCGTTTGTTGCCCGACGACACCACCAACGGCCGCGACTGCTGTGTTCCGGCCGTCCTCCGCCAGTGCGTACAAATCATCTTCGGTCAATGTCGGGTAGCCGTTCTCACTATCGCTGGCAACAAAGATGAGATTGGTGCCAACTGAGTTGATTTCGTCCTCGATCAATTCGCCAAACCCTTCGCCGAGACCCATTAAACCGATGACGGCCGCGATGCCGATGATAATGCCCAACATGGTGAGCAATGCCCGCATCTTGTTCGCCCGCAGGCTGTCAAGTGCTGTACGAAAACTTTCAGTGATGTTCATGCTGTTTCCTCCAAATTGTGAATGACGACGTTTGAATCGGTTGTGTCAAATGGTGCGACTGGTTGATGGACTTGGTAATCGTTGACGATCATGCCGTCGCGCAAACGAATAATGCGCTTGGCGCGGTTGGCAACGTCCATATCGTGCGTCACCATCACAATCGTTTTGCCCTCAGCATGAAGGCGTTCAAAAATCTGCAATACTTCTTCGCCAGAAACGGAGTCGAGCGCACCCGTTGGCTCGTCTGCCAGCAGCAAGCTCGGTTCGGTGACAAGGGCGCGGGCGATGGCGACACGCTGCTGTTGACCACCAGACAGTTCGTCCGGTTTGTGGTCAACCCGTTCGCCCAATCCAACGCTGGTGAGGGCGGCAACAGCTCGATTTTCACGCTCTGTTGTGCCGATGCCTGAGTACATCAATGGCATGGAGACTTGACGCACGGCCGTGGTTCGTGCCAACAAGTTAAAGCGTTGGAAGATGAACCCGATTTCCCGATTGCGAATGCGTGCTTGGGCATCGTCATCTAATTGAGAAGCGTTCTCGCCGTTGAGGACGTAGTCGCCGCTGGTAGGAATGTCGAGGCAGCCAATGATGTTCATGAGGGTGCTTTTGCCACTGCCGCTCGTTCCGATGATGGCGACAAATTCGCCTTGTGTGATGGTAAGGTCGATGCCGCGTAAGGCGTGGACTTGTGTCTCTCCCATCTGGTACGTTTTGGTGATGTTGGTTAGTTCGATCATGGTTGTTTACTCCTTGTCCCTCCTCCAGCCCCTCCCGACGGAGGGGGCGTTGTCTTGTTCCTCCCCCATCGGGGGAGGTTAGGAGGGGGAAAATTATTAGTTACCGAATGGGCTGGGTGGGGCTGCACTGTCGCTATCATCACGAACCGTTGTCACCCGCACAAGTACCTCGTCGCCGCTGCTCAAACCGCTTTCGATTTCAGTGTAAGTGCGGTCACGAATGCCGATTTCGACTTCGGCGCGGATGTTGGCATCCCCTTCGACGACGGTGACGAAGTACGTGCCATCATCGTTGTTGACGGTAATCGCTTCGTTTGGCACAAGCAGGACATCACTACGCTCGGCCGTGGTCAAACGGACACGGGTAGACATGCCGTAGCGCAGTTCTTCATCATGCTCTGCCAAATCAACTTCGACGGCGTAGGTCACGCGGTCACTCATATCGTTGGTGGGCATAACGGCGATGTCGCTGACCGAGCCATCGAGATTGACACCGGGGAGTGCATCCACTGTGAGGTCTGCCTCTGTTCCGGCCGCGAGTTCGAGGAGGTCTATTTCGTCGATTTCCAGCGTGACGACGAGCGAATCAGGATCGAACATCGTCAATGCGATGCCGTTTGTCATGTCGCCTTCAGCGACGTTGATTTGGCTAACGATGCCGTCGAATGGCGCGGTCAAAGTGGCGGCCGCCAAGTTTGCTTCGGCCGCTTCTAGTTGGTTTTCAGCTTGCGCCAGTTGCGCTTCCGCAATCGTCAAATTGGTTGTTAATTGGTCGGTTTGCAGCGCGTCTAGGTCAGCCTGTGCCGCTTCTAGTTCTGTTTCGGCGGCCGCAATTTCAGTGTCATCTTCTGCCTCGTCCAGTGCTTCCTCAGCGTCAGCAACCCGTTGTTCGGCATCTCGTAATTCATCGCTGGATAGTGCATCAACTTCTGTTTGGCGAATGGTGACCGTTGCTTCCGCATCTTCGACGGCGCGTTCGAGGGCGGCCGTGTCGAGAACGAGCAGCGTGTCCCCTTCCTCTACTTCATCACCCGCTGCAACCAAGATGTCTTCCACTTGACCATTGACGGCGAACATCAGGTTTGCCTCGATGGCGGGAATGAGATTACCGTTGCTGCTAATCGTTTTGTCGAGATCGTCTTTGAAGACGACGGCCGTTGCTTGATCAGTGGTCACTTCAGTGGCAGTCGCGCTGTCGGCCGGTGCTTGTCGTCCCAAAATGAGGGCGGCGACAACGGCCGCGATGGCTGCGATGCCGACAACCCATTTCCAGATACTGCGTTGATTATTTGCTTGCGCGTTCATTGTTGTTTTCTCCATTTTTGCTGGTGTACCGCCACACTTTCTGTCTCGGACACGTCGTTTTTCGTTTACATTGGCAACGATACGGGGCAAATGTGGAGAAGTGATGGAGAAGTTGGGGAGGTCGTGTGGATCATGTTTTCAATGGCGGGCAGGCACTGTACGATACAGGCATGGACAAACAGCACATTCTTGTGGTCGATGACGATCCAGACATTGTGAAGACGATTCGGGATTATTTGGAGCAATCGGGCTATAGCGTGGCACAGGCGGCCGATGGCGAACAAGCGTTGACGGCCGTGCGCCATCAGCGGCCGGATTGCGTTGTTCTCGATGTGATGATGCCAAAACTAGACGGCTGGGGCGTGGTGCAAGCATTGCGGGCAGATGCTCAGACGGCCGATATACCGATCATCATACTCACGGCGCGAGTTGACGATACCGACAAAATCGTTGGCCTCGAAATGGGTGCAGACGACTACATTACGAAGCCGTTTAATCCACGAGAATTGCTCGCTCGCATTCGGGTGCAGGTGCGACGGACGGCGCGGCAACAACCGGCCGATCCAACGCTCACCGTTGGCGACATCCACCTCGACCCACAACGGCGCATCGTTCGTTTGAATGGCGAGACTGTTAATTTGACGGCAACCGAATACGATATTTTGCACACGTTTATGCAGTATCCGGGGTATGTGTTTACGCGGGATGAGTTGTTGGAGAAAGCACTGGGCTACAGCTATGCGGGTCTCGGCCGCACGCTCGATAGCCACATCAAAAATTTGCGCCGCAAAATCGAACCCAATCCGGCCGAGCCGTACTATATTTTGGCGGTTTACGGTGTGGGTTATCGCATGATGGAGGATGAGGCATGAATCGTTTGTGGGTGCAATTGAGCCTTATTTTCACGCTGACGATTGTGGGGGTAGCCGTCATTCTGGGTATTCTGGTTTTCTCGCAAATTGCCAATACCGATTTTGCAACGATGCCGCCGCCGAGCATATCGGCCGCCGATTGGGAATTGGTGCGCCAGCTCAATGAATCAGGTGGATTGCGAGCGTTGTTTCGGCCGTTCTTAACATTGCAACTGATAACACTTGCTCTCATCACGATTTTGACGGGTATCGGTCTGAGCGTGTATGCCAATTGGCGACTGACCCGGCCGCTCACCAAACTAGCAGAAGCAACCACCCGTGTCGCCCAACCATCCCGCCGTTCTCCGGTCACTGTTTCAGGGTCGCGGGAAATCGAAGGGCTTGCGAACGCATTTAACACAATGGTTAGTGAGCTAGAAACATCGGAAACGCGGCGGCAAAATTTACTGGCTGATGTGTCGCACGAATTGCGGACACCGCTGACGGTGCTATCGAGCAATTTACGGGCGATGCTGGACGAGGTACAGGCGGCCGAGCCAGCCCAAATCGCCAAACTGTACGACCAAACTCGTCAAATCAATCACCTCGTCGGTGATTTGCATGACCTCGCGCAAGCTGAAGCAAATCGATTGCCGATGCAGTGGGGAACGGTCGATATGCGCTTGTTGCTAACACAGGCGGCCGAGTTGTTTGCCCCTCTCGCGGAGGATCAAGGGCTGCAATTGAATTTGAGGCAGCCAGCGGCCGTCCCTCCCATTCGTGGTGATGCCGCTCGCCTCACCCAAGTGCTGCAAAATTTGATGAGTAACGCATTGCGCTATGCTGACAATGAAATCATTCTCGCGCTTGACGTTCAACCAGACCAATTACAGATTACAGTTCAAAATGATGGTGAGCCAATTGCGGCCGAGCATCTCCCACATCTCTTTGATCGCTTTTATCGTGCCGATGTGTCACGGGCGAGAGAAACAGGTGGTACAGGGTTGGGTCTCGCCATTGTCCAATCGATTATTCACGCGCATCAAGGTGAAATTAGTGTACATTCTTCTAAAAAGGATGGAACCCAATTTTCGTTTTTATTGCCGCTTGTCCTCACCATGACCCCCGCGAAATAAAATAAGGCTTACGCATTTTCTAAAGGCTGTAAACCTTCGTGAAATGCGTAAGCTCACACAAGCCTATCACCACTCGCTCCATCCCCCACAGGCCAAATATGGTCACGACAGAATCGGCCGCGCCCTGAGAAAATTGATCGAGGGTGATGGACGCAAT
>CALECP010000097.1 GCA_937949915.1 uncultured Anaerolineae bacterium | reverse complement strand
CGGACTAAGTGAAGAGGTTAATATATGAGGAGTGGTTAAGGTTGGACGTGGAGGGATTCGAGTCGGTGGCACTTGGGTCGGTGTAGATAATCTCTCCACAGCGTATCCATCTTCTAGTAATGGAGAACATCCGATGAGAAGAAACAGTATAAAATAAACAGAAAGACCTAGATGTTTTCTCATACCACCATTCATATAAATCTCCTCTGTACCTTGTCTGCATATTTCTGCCAACAAAGTACAGAGGAAAATTGATTAGGTTGACAAAAATTCGTCGATTGCTGCGAACAGCTCTTCGAGGTCAACTTCTGTGATGTCGCCCATGTGCGCGATGCGGAACGCCTTACCTTTGAGATCGCCATACCCATTGGAAATAATCATCCCTTTGGTACGCAAAAACGCATTGAGCGCATTGATGTCGATCTCTAGCGTGTTGGCAAAATTGCTTACCGTTGGGCTAGCGTAGGCAGGATCACCATACAGTGCAAACCCTTTGCTAGTGATGTAGGCAACCGTCATATCGCGCTGTGCAATGTGCCGTTCCCAGCGCCCTTCGATTGTTTCGGCCATCATTGCGTCTAGCTGCACATCCAACGCCAGCAACATCGGCACAGGTGACGTGTTGGGCGTGTTGAACTTTTTCATCATCTTTCGCAATGTGAGTAGATCGCCATAATAACCGCGATTCGGCACTGTTTCCGCTTTGGCATAGGCGCGGTCAGAGACGGCACACATCCCTAGTCCGGGAGGCAGTGCAAACGCTTTTTGACTCGATGTGAGTGCGATGTCCAAATCCCACTCGTCGAAATGCAGTTCTGCACCACTGATGCCACTGACAGAATCGACCATGATGATGATCTCTTCGCCACCGGGCAGGGCGCGCACGGCCGCCGCGATCTCTTGCACAGGGTTGGTGACACCGGTGCTTGTTTCGTTATGCACAAAGGCGATTGCTTCGTAGCCACCTTTTGCCAACTCTTCGACGAGGGGGCCGGGCAGAACGGGTTGGCCCCATTCAAAATCGATCACCGTTGTCTCACGGCCGCATGACCGGACGATGCTCTCCCATTTTTGGCTAAATGCACCACTACGGGCATGGAGAATACGGCCGCCTTCGCTGACGCAATTCCGCACGGCCGCTTCCCAAAAGAGAGAGCCAGTGCCAGCTTGGATCAAGACAGGATTCTTTGTCTTGAATACTTCCATCAATTTGGGTTGAATACGGCCGATTAGCTCGGCCGCCTCTGGCATACGGTGTCCAAACATCCAGCCCGCTTGGGCATCTAGGATTTCAGGTCGAACCTCAACGGGTCCGGGAATAAACAGCTTGATATGCTGTTGTGAATTTCTCACTGAGTCGCTCATCGGTAAATGTAATCGCTCCCTGGTCGATTAATTTGCACGCCTTCTCCATTAGGGGGGCGTGTGGTGTATCTGCAAGCTGTGCCATACCGGCCGGGCCTACGACAAGCGCAAGCAACGGGGCAAGTGATTTGCTGTGCAAAAACACCGGGGCTTTTTCGCGGACGGATTTGCGCGACTCGACACCACCAAAACCGACGAATAACTCGACGGCACGGCTGGCACGAAAATCGCTGTTACCATCCCCAATTAATAAGGAACGACCTTTTTGGTCGCCCCTCAGTTCTTCAACTATTTGCGCTTTGCCATCGCTGATGGTCAGTGGCCCATGATCGTAGCTAAGATATTCTAGCTCGTCGCCATTGCCTTTTTCCCACCAACGGCCGCTCAACTGGTCATATTCGATTTTGACCGCACGAATGCGATCACGCGGTACGCCCAAATGGACACCGAACTCCGCCACTGGATCATACAAGCCACCACTGATGATATATACATCATGGCTCAAGTATTGCAGGGCAGCGATCATTGCGTCCGCTTCTGGCACGATAGTCTCTTTGTACGCACGACGAATGAGGCGAATTTGCTCCCGCGTGGGAATAATTGCCGCTAGTCGCTTCGCGTAGACATCTTCGAGACCGATTTTGCCTTCCATTGCCGCTTTGGTCAGGGCAATCACTTCTTCTTCCTTGCCAGAAACTTCGGCAAGAATGTCGATACCTTCTACGGTAGACAAGGTGCTGTCGCAATCAAAAAAAACGTGTTGATAGGGTGGCCAGCGCATGAGCGCAATTTTACCCTTGAGTGAAATAAATCACAATTGCACAATATGCAACAGACCACGCACACAAAATCAGACTATTATGTTTTCTTTTTTCCCGGTTCTGTGAATTTTTATGTAGCAATATCCCTCCTCTAGCCCCTCCAGAGCGTGCTAGAAGTTAGGGGAAATGCAGGTTGTTCGGTTGAAAAATATCGACAAGGGTATGCCCCACAACATTAGGGCAGGCACAAGGTACAGCCTTTACTACTTGCTCGACTGATTTTTTGCTTGACGTAACCATACCTCAACCTGCTTTGCCTGATAATGCCCCATCTCTTTCAGATGTGTATGGGTTTGCGTTGCTATCTCAATCGCCGATTCACGTTTGTCTCTTGCATATTCGACTCGCGCTAAACCGTAGCGGCTCAGCTCTGTTTCGGCCGCGTATTGACCCTCTGTCGCTTGGTTGAATGCGGCCGTAAAGTGGGTTTCGGCCGTGTCCTCTCTGTTCTGCTCGAGAGCAACATGCCCTAATGCAATATGCACGTTTATCATTTGCTCCGCATCTCCGCTCATCTCTGCAATCGAAAGAGCCTCTGTAAAAATCTTCAACGCTTTCTTTCCATCTTTTGCCCCACGTAATGTTAAATGACCTTCCGTTACAAGCAAGAACGGTTTCCCCACATGACCCTCCATTTGCTCCGACAGCGCACGCCCCTGCTGTAAACATGATTTCGCCCGTGTAAAATCTCCTTGCTCAATCAATGTCGCTGCCATGTTCGTCCATACATAAATTTGTGGATACGGCTCGGATAAGTTGATCGCCTTTTCCATTGCCAATTCATAATAATTTAGCGCGGCAACATTTCGCCCCTGCAAACGGAGCAAATATCCATAATAATTGTAAAGAGAGAGCAAATCACCGGGGTTTTTGACTTTGTGTGCCACGTTCAATGCTTGCTCATAGTATGATTCGGCCAGCCTGTACTTCCCCTTGTTTTGTGCAACAGAGCCTTGCAATTTGAGTAGTTTTCCTCTCAGGCGTAGATTGTCGCTTTCGGCCGTGATTTGCAATGCTTCATCAATAAACTGCTCCGCATCTTCTGACTGTCCCAAATTGAGATGAAATGAGGCGGCGCTGTAACAAAGAATGGAAAGCTCATCCGCTTGATTATATTGTCGTGCCAAAACTATCGTGTCTCGCAAAATCGCAAGTGCCTCCTCAACATTTTGATACACTTTTATCTCTCCTTTGACGCGGCCTAAAATGACACGGGCTTCACCCTCTGATAACGCTTCTGCTTCTTGAATAAACGTTTCGGCCGCACTGCGCCTGTTGCGACGAATAGCAACATGTGCTTTCCCCGTCAGCAAGCGAGATGTGATTTGTGCATCGTTATTTTGTCGGGCAATGGTCAGTGCTTGTTCCAAATATGTGTCAACTGTGTCATAAAGCCCGTATTCAAACAAAAAATGGTATGTTGTCGCCACACCTTGTGCAAAATCTCGCTCAATGTTTTGCTCATAAGCATGATGGAGAGAGAGGCGTATGTTATCCATCTCTGAAAATAGGGTGCGATCATCATATCGATTTTTATGAGCGTAATCGACATAGTAGCGCACTTTTCGTGCATAAACCGCTTTGCCCGAAAGGTAGTCATAAGCGTATTGGCTCAACAAAAGATGAAGTTGAAATTTATTCTCTTGCACTCGTTGAATGAGAGCTAGATGGCTGAGATCGCGTAAAAATGATTTGGTTTTGCGTAACGGTAACTCTAAGATATGCGCGGCTGCATCCATGCTGAATGGTTGTCCCTCAAACACGCCTAACTCGGCAAATTGCCGCTGGCGCGGGGGAGGCAAGCTTTGGTAACTGACGTTGAATGAAAGACGGACACTCAAATCGTCATGTTGTAATGCTGTCAGACGGTTATGTTCCGGCCGTAGTTCCTCATCCAAAAATTCGGCCGCACTCCAATCAGGATCAACCGCCAACCTCCGCGCTACAATCGTCGCCGCAAGAGGCAGATGGTCGATCAAATCAGCAATTTCAGCAAATGCGTCAATTTCATGTTCTACACGCTGTTGACCGAGATATTCCCGAAATAGATCGAGTGTCGCCGTTGTTTTGGGGTCAAATGACATCAACTGAATCCTTTCTGTGCCAAGTGGTGTACGGATGGTGCGCGGCCGTGCTGTCAACAACAACGCACCATCATCACCACCCGGCCAAATATGATCGATTTGTTGCCCCGTCTGCACATCGTCCAATACGATAAGCATCTGTTTGCCGCGCAAACTAGCCTGCACGCGCTGGCTCAACACATCTAGTGACAATTTTTTGGGCAAATCTAATCCGCAAGCGTGACCGAATTGCATCAATACGGCCGTCAGTCGATCTGGTGTGTCTTCCTGCAAATCTGCCCACAGCACACCATCAACAAATTGCTCTCTCGCCAGATGTGCGATCTGTTTGGCCAATGTTGTCTTGCCTACGCCGCCCATCCCTTGCAACATACAGATTCGTTTCTCCCTACTGTTGGGTGGAATGGTGCGTGTCAAAACAGTAATCGCTTGAGTGGTCGTTTCGTCTCGGCCGACGACCACATCAGGCGCAGATGGGGCGAGAAACGGCCCCTGCCAATAGCCTAATAAGGCAATTTCATCTGACTTGCTGACCGCCTGTTTCAATTCCGAAATGGATGATTTCCCAGCCAAAGCAAGCAACATATTCATCTCGGACAGCGTTAGGTCAAGAGTGCGGCCGACCTCAACAATCGGTTGCCAAAAACGGGGTATTGCCCCATCTAACCAGTTCCGCAACGTTTTTGCCGATTTACCCGATTTACGGGCAAGTTGCGGTCTGGTTATATCTTTTTGGCTCATCAATTTGCCAAACTCAATGCTAAATGATCTTTGATTCATTTCCATCTCCGAAAGGGGCTATTTTGTGACCTCTCAACTGTAGTAACCAAGTTGTCCCCTGCATACAATAGCTACATATTGTTAATTTTGTTAATTATCTCTCGTACTGAACATATATCCAAAAGAGAGCGAGAGGTTGCACCGAGTAGGTGGGGTGATGACGATAAGTTACCAAAACAAAATTGTCATCGCTCCACCTACCATAAAAGAGGGGGAGGGTAGGTAAAGATATGATCTTCAACCCAAACCAAAAATCCCTTTCCAAGGGGTTTCCTTCCTAAACCGAGGGTAGTCAGTCACTACTGACCACCCTCAAAATTTCCTAGAGGAGATATACAATGATAAATCAGCCGCAACAAAAATTGATGACACAATGGACAAGATTAATTGCTATTGTGCTTTTATGCCTGTGCATATCATTCATAAGCGATCAAGTTTATGCTGATGACATGGCAATTGATTCCACCCAAATCATTGACCCAATAAGTGTGGGCATTGGTGGTATTGGTGATGTGAATTGTAATGGCATTTGGGATACAGAGGATGTACTGCTAATCCAGCAATACGACACTTTTTTGGTTTTAGGCACAAATGATTGTAGTGCAGTCGATGCTACGATGTTATATCTGGATGCCTGTGACACGAATGGGGATAATAATTGTTCTCTTGTAGATGCAGTAGTTATTGAACAGTGCATTAACGATGTTGATAATGTTTATTGCCCAGAGCCCGATGTGAGTATTATGAAATCAGTTGACTCCACTCTCACAGAGCCAGGGAATACCGTGACATTCACAATTTCTGTAATCAATATAGGTGTTGCGGCAACTGTTGGGGGTGTGACTGTTACGGATGCACTTCCAGCGGATATCACATTGGTTAATAGTTCCATTACTCCTGTCAATTCAACCGATTATCTATTACCAGACCTTGCACCTGGAGAACAGTACACCCTCACGATTGTTTCGGTAATTAATGCAAGCGTTGCTGATGGAACAAACATCATCAACACAGCTGTAGCCAGCACAATAGGCGACGCAAATAATACAAACAATCTGGATGATGCGACCATCACTATTCAAATCCCAGTTGGTAATATCGAAGGGTTTGCAACCCATACTGATGGTGATCCGATAGCAGGAGCGTCCGTAATGCTGTACGCCCAAAATGGGCTATTCATGGCTATGTCAACAACAAACGCAAGCGGATACTATCTGTTTACAAATATACCGATTGGAACAGGGTATGTTATTGAAATTGATGAGTCAACCATCACCATACCAGATGGTGCAGATGCCGATCCGTATGATAAAAATCCATCCACATTAACAACGATCCTACCGGTTGACGTGACCAGTGGACAAACAACTACAGCGGATACCGCGACGGTGGACGAACCGACCCATACACCAACCCCCACGCCAACCCCCACGCCAACACCTACACCCACATCAACACCAATTCCAACCGGTAATGTAGACGGTGTACTGACACATGTTGATGGTGATCCGATAGCAGGAGCGGCCGTAACGCTGTACGCCCAGAATGGGCTATTCATGGCTATGTCAACAACAAATGCAAGCGGATACTATCTGTTCACAAATATACCGATTGGAACAGGGTATGTTATTGAAATTGATGAGTCAACCATCACCATACCAGATGGTGCAGATGCCGATCCGTATGATAAAAATCCATCCACATT
>CALECP010000096.1 GCA_937949915.1 uncultured Anaerolineae bacterium | reverse complement strand
CCCCTGTTTGTTTCTATTCGCTCGTAATCGCGTATAATTGCGTTTTCCGAGGGGCATTCATGTTTGTATGAATGTCATAAGATGCAAAATTAGCGTTTGACAATTGCAAAAAGCGCACAATTTTAATCAAATTATGTCTTTTCTGTCTACCAATCATATCACACAATTGCTCAGTCATATTCATAAAATGCCGCCTTCACATGGTTACATGCCTCTCTTGACCAGCAGTACCAACACATCAAAGAACATACATTTGAACTGATAACAGCGAATGATGCTTACGTCATATCAGCCAAAAATTCTGATCCCGGCGTAATACCTGACACGTAAAGCCGATCCCGCGCCCGAGTACAGGCCACATAGAGAAGATGACGTTCTGTGTTAAATGCATCTTCATGGTCAGATGGATCGGTGATTTCGTCGAGGCGGCTATCAAGTGGAACGATCCCATCATCACACGCGATAACAGCAACCGCACTGAACTCTAATCCTTTGGCTAAGTGCATGGTACAGACCGCTATTTTTCCCTCGGTTGGGCGCACAATATCATCGATCACACCAGCCTCTGCACCTGCATTGGTCACAGCCGCCACAGCGCGGCCGATCTCATCTTTGCTCCGCACGATCACACCTATTGCTTCTGGTGATAGCCCCTCACCTAATCGCGATTTGAGCCAATGACCCACCCCCTCTGCTTCGTCTCCGGCCGAATCAAACAGCACCATCTCAGGCGGTACACCATTAAAGACAGACACTGTCCCATCCCGTGATTCTTCATTCCCGTCTACGTCGGTGATTTCGGTGGGCAACAACATATCTGCCTTGCGGCGAATTTGATGTGATGTGCGGTAATTGGTACGCAATGTGTGTGAACGGCCGCGAACATCAACGCCTAACTTTTTCCATGAAAACGGCTGCTGAAAAATGCGCTGCCCCAGATCGCCAGCAAAGAAAAGCGCATCTGATCGCTCAGAGCCTAATGTCGCCAACAAACGGAGTCCCGCTACATTTAAATCTTGGCATTCATCAACGATGATAAATTGATACGGCCGAACATCCCCCTGCTCCAGATGCTTCGTCACGCGGCCGAAAACCATCGCCCACGTTTGCAAATTGTGTTGAGCAACGCTTTCTTTAACCTGCTCGTAAATTTTCCAGAGTGTCTTTCGTTGTTTCTGACCCAAACGTGTCCGTCGGCCGAGCCTCGGAACACTGCTATACGCTTCCCACGAATCGATCTGCCACGCATCGACGACATTGCGCCATTCGGCCAGCAAGAATCGATCTGAAAATGCGTGCTTATCGGCCGCCCGTCCTGCCTGTCCGATAATCTGTTTGAGTGTTTCATCATCAACGATTTTGGGTTCACCGAAAAATGCGGTGTGCAGGTCTGTCCCCAGTTCTGTCATCGAATGGATTGTGATCCGTTCACGCACGGCCGATTCATTTCCCACCAACCGTAACAGCTTGAGATTGAGCGCATTGGCTAACGCTTTTGAGAACGTTGTGATGAGAACGGCCGCATCAGGATGTTGCCGCGCCAAGTTGACCGCCCGATGCAGGGCGACCACTGTTTTACCTGTCCCGGCCGAACCGGAAATCCGTGCCGCTCCGTTGTAATTTTGCTCGGCAAAGCGTCGTTGATCAGGATGCAGAAAGATCGTCCATTGATCCCAAGGATAGTCGAGAGCGCGTTCTAGCTCATCCTTGTTTTTCAGAACACGGAAGCGGCGCAGTGCATCTGGATGGTCAAACGGATCATCTTCTGGTGCGAGTTTGGTTGGCATCGGAGGCATTCGGCCGTCCGCCAACTCCATCAACGCCTCCACCACCTCTTCTGGTAGATGGTCGATCAAATCAAGGAGTGTGCTTTCATCCGCATTTCGCACATCAGGCAGCCACTCTTCGGGAACACCATAGCCACGCAGTTGCTCATCGCGCACCCAGTCAAACAATCTCGATTGCTTGGTCGCCACTTTTTGCTCAACCGCAACATGCTTGATGATCGGAATCTCTCGTACCAGCTCACGGATTTCGACAATTTGTGCCGCACCCGTTTCGGGGTGGCGTTCTATTTTGCGGCGAGAGGCCCAATCATAAGCAGGATCGTGGTGGTTGACATAGAGAAGCAAGAAACGGCTATCTGTTTTGTAGACGATGAGGCGCAAATCCCGGCCGACCCGCGCTGACCACAAATTGGGGTCTTTCGCCCGTTCGATACGATGGAACTGGAAGCCGGGATGCGCCGGATTCATTTGCAGATCAAACGAGGCGATTTTCGCTTCTTTTTGCTCTTCGTTTGTCAGCTTGCGAAGACTGCGCTGATAGGTTGGGGCGATTCTAAATTCCATCTCCTACTCCTCAAGTGTCATCAATTACAATCGGTCTCGTTCGTCCGGTGGTTCAACATCAGGAGCTTTGTCTACAATCGACATCAGCTTTTCATCGCTGCCTCGCTTGGCGCGTTCTTGAAGATAGTCGAGAGCGGTCAAGGTCGCCATTTTTTCGCCAACTGCCAACATGACAAATTGGTTCATTGAAATCCCCTCAGCGACAGCCACATCTTTTAACTGTTCATACATCGACTTGGGTAAACGTACACTCAATGTACTCATATCTCACCTATTTTTTCTAAAAACTCTCGCGCTGTAATCACCTCAATGCCAAATTGTTCAACGCCCACAAAATCACGCTGATTGTAGGAGACAATATATTGACATTGTGCTTTCACTGCCAATTCAAGCACCATTTCATCTTTTTCATCCCGCAACGTCGGCCGCGCCGATCACGATCACATTTGTATCGAGAAAGAGACGCACTACGCTTCACCAAATTGTTCGGCCGTTACCTCATGGCGCACGTCTTTTGCCAGTGCCAGCAACGCTTCACGTGATTCATAACCTGCATCACGTAGTTGCTCATTAAATTGCTGCGCTAACTGCTCGGCCGATAACAAATCACCCTCGTCATTGTCTAGCGCAAAGCCTAGTAGCATTTGAAATGCTTCGACACCAAGCAAGATCGCTTTCGGCCGCCCTCGTGAAGTCAAAACAACCGCCTCATCACCATAGCTTGCCTTATTGATATAGTGCGACAGATTACGACTCGCCTGACTAATTGTGATTGTACTCATCATAACCTCCAGTGTATTACAAAATACGTTCTATACGCATTATACATATAATACGCCTTTGTTCTATAACAATCGCTATCGCCATCGTTGTCGCAATCGCTATCGATTTTTTCTTCGACAGCGATTAGACGCTGAATACCTTCATCACTTCATCACCGAGATGATTGATCACCTTGACCGCGATTCGGCCGTTTTCCGGCCGAGCAAACGGCCGCGACACCGCACTATGCAAACTGCCCCACGCCTCCGCATCGATCTCCGCTTTGAGCGTCGTTTTCAGCGATTTGTACGGATCGTTTGCGCCGAGGAAGTACGCATGACGGACAAAGAAGCTCTCGCTGTTGTAATCGGTGTCGATGAACCAGATGGCGATGTCGTCCGGCTCAGACGACTCCACTTTGCCCGACTGCGGATGAAACACATCCACGCCGTGAATTTGCACCTGAATTTGATCGTCATCCGCCTCTAAAATCTCGATGTCTGGTTCACCGAAGATGACGAAGAGATTACCCGCGCCCGTGTTGGCGAGATCGCTCGCCATGTGCAGATCGGCGTTCATCCGTGCTTTGAGGACAGGCACACGGCCGAGCTTCTCAAATTCGGCCGAATGGGCATCATAATTAAACGCACACGCGATCAACACATCAAACCCCGCATCCGCACACTCCCGCGCAGCCCGCACAAGGTCAGACCGTTGCACCGTGCCGAACTCTGGCCCCACAAAGATACCCGCCTTGCGCTCCGTCTCCGTTTCCCCTTCCAAATACCGCGCCTCCGCACAAACAAATTCACCCGGCCACGGCCGCAACGACGTAAATGCGATCTTGTCCTCTTTGTGCGCCTGTTGCACCCCGGCCGTGCGTAAATTGTCGAGAATCACCGTCACAAAATCATCTGTCTCACCGCTTGTGCCGTAGCCGTCACCCGTTTCAGCGATGAACTGATCGCCACTCGCATAACTGCCCGGCACAACCTCGTCATGCTCGTCTACAACAAGCGTCCGGTGGGGTGAAATGCTTTCGACCGTGAACGGCCCCGCCACGCGCACCTTTTTCTTATCTTCATAAGGCTTGTCGTACAAAAACTCTTGATCCGCGTTGCGGGCAATTGACGCATCGATCTTTTGTTGTCGCTCTATGCGAAGCTTCCACCACGCTTGATGGGCGGCTTTGGCATCATCTGACCATGCTTCATCTGCATCACGCGGAATCTCCCACGCCTCCCACTGTGCGCCGACGGTCTCGTTTAATTGGGTACGCAGTGGCTCAAGCTGTTCTTGATACGTCTCCCAAAACGTGTCGATCTCACTATTGTTCGCAATCGCCTTGAGCGTGATGTGTGGGACACGTTCGTACACAAACCCTTGCCGAATGTTGTTATACGTCCGTTGTTCCGATGGCAGTTTTCCCGTAATGTCGCTCTCTTTTTGTTGCCCTTCTTTCGAGTCTGCCAACAGGTAGAACGGATACCGCGCCCCCATCAACCGCGCCCGTGCCAATGCCAACGATACCCGCGATGTATCAATTGTGATCCACCGCCGCCCCCACTGCTCGGCCACATATGCCGCCGTTCCTGACCCACAGGTGGGATCAAGTACTAGGTCGCCGGGGTCAGTTGTCATCAATATACATCGTTGAACAACTTTATTTCCTGTCTGCACTACATAAATTTGTGATTCGGTAAAACTACCTGTACCTGTATCTAGCCAAATGTTATCTAAATAGGTAGCTGGATTATCTTCGGCAAGTAAAACTGTAGAAATCCCCTTTCCTGATTTTCTGATTCGGTTTATTTTTGCAAGTTTGTCCATCTCAGCATCAGGAGATGGATCATAGCTCCAATGTCGCCCATTTGATGGATAATACGAGTCACCTCGAAATAAATACTCACCGCTTCTCGAACGTTGAAACCCTTGCGATGTCGTAGGGCCAAGCCTTCCGATTTTCCAACCATTAGGGATCGGTACTGTACCGTTGATTTCTTGTTTAGTCATCCGGCGCATGTTTGACAAATCAGGTGAAAATACCTGTACATATTGTTTTGCTCCTTTTTGGCCTGGTTTTTTTAGTCGAATTAGAGGTCTTAGCTTCTGATATTCGATTTTCTTTGCATAAACAATGATGTGATCTACAACACTTTGTATACCTAGTGTGGATTGAGAACTTGTTTTGAAGAAAGCGATGCTACCTGAATAATTGTCCTCTCCAAACACCTCATCCATCAATGCACGAACACGATGAACATTTTCATCTCCAATTTGGACAAAGATTGAGCCACTATCTGTCAGTAAATCCCGCGACACTATCAGCCGATCCCGTAAATACGTCAAATAACTATGAATCCCATCCCGCCACGTATCCCGAAACGCTTTCACCTGCTCCGGCTCTCGCGTCAGGTGGCTCAACTTCCCATCCTTCACATCCCGGCTCGTCGTTGACCACTGAAAGTTGCTGTTGAACTTGATCCCGTATGGCGGGTCGATGTAGATGCACTGCACCTTCCCCCGCAACGCCTCCCGCTCCGCCAAGCTGGCCATCACCTGCAAGCTGTCCCCCAAAATCATCCGGTTCGTCCAGTTCGCCTCATGCGCGTAAAAATCAGCCTCCGCCCCATCCGGCACACCATTAAAATCGGCAAACATACTCGTCTGCAACACCGGGGCTTCCCGCTCCGCCCGTTCCGCACTCTCCCGCACAAGGTCATCGATCAGCACCTTCGGATGCACCTTCTCCTGAATGTAGAGCGGCGGCGCAGGCACAACCAATTCGCTCCAATCTTGTTCATCCTTCCCCCGCCACATCAATTGCGGGTCAAGGTCGTGGTTGCGTCGTTCGTAGGTTGCTGTCATCGGCTTTTGCTCATCATCGCGCATCATCGGTTCAAATTCGGCCGTTGGAATATACGTCCGCTTCGCCTCATCATGCTTGATCGTTTTTACCTGTTTCGGTTGTTTCTTCCGTTTCGCCATATCTTTCTTCTTCCCATCGCAATCGCTATCGCCGTCGCAATCGCCATCGATCTTCTTCTTCGACAGCGAACCCGATTACGATTGCGAAAGCGATTTTAGAATATACGTCCGCTTCGCCTCATCATGCTTGATCGTTTTTACTTGTTTTGGTTGTTTCTTCCGTTTCGTCATATCTTTCTTCTTCCCATCGCTATCGCCATCGTAGTCGCTATCGCAATCGTTCTTATCTTATCTTTTCGACAGCGAACCCGATTACGATTGCGAAAGCGATTTGTTTTGCAATTGAATCAATCTCGTCAGCATCGCCACAATCCGATTGAGCATCTGCTTGCTATCCATATTTTCCTCTTTCGACATCGCGCCACTAATCTCCAAAATATCTTGCACGGCCGCGCATTCCAGCGTCGAACCCCGCGCAATATCGAAAAACTTGCGCCGATCCTTCGGTGTCGATTTGCCATTCCCTTCCGCAATGTTCAACACAATCGACTGAGAGGCACGTAACCATTGGTCTCTAGCATGACGATTGTTGCCTGATAATGATTCGGCCGAGCGATAAACAAATGCAACATACGTCAACGCAAGGCGGTAAACATCCAATTTTTCATGTCCAAACATACACTTCTCCCAAAATCGCTATCGTTGTCGCCGTCGCAATCGCTATCGATCTTCTTTTTTCGACAGCGGTTGCGATTACGATTGCGAAAGCGATTTTTGAATCGTTCATATACCCAATTCTCTCAATGTCGTTTCGTACTGTGTAACAGTTTGTGCCAACCAATCGATCCACTGTTCCCATTGGGCAGTATCGGTCAAGTCGGCCGGTTGACGAGTTACATAATGGTGTGCGGCCGTTGGTTCACGCAGTGTTCCTTGCAGTCGTTCATCCAATTGCGCTTGATGGGCAGCCAGCAGCGCATGAACCGCATGGCGGTCTACCCCCCATCCACCCCGCAAAAACACAAACACTTCATTCATGCCAATTCCATAAGAAATCCGCAAATCAGGGTTCGCCACCTTGCGCCAACGGTTGCTGTTTGACCCTGCGCTCGTATCTTCATTACTCGCTGGATGCCGTTCCACAAACGCTTCCCAAAAGGTGCGCCGGAAGTCGAACAGTTCGGCCGTATTCGGATTGTTCCGCGCCACCCGTTTCAGCGTTCGCTCCCACTCATTCGGTTTCACCACCACTTCAAAAATCGGCGCAATCGGTGAATCGGCGATCTGCACCGCCCGTACCTTGACCGCAAAAAATGCGAATCGGCTCGTCGTGTTCTCGTTCAGCCAATTGACGGCCGAGAGATGCGCGTCCCGAAAATCTCGCGCCACCCACACAATCGTCTCCGCATCCAGCCCCGCCAGATACGTCATGATCTGCCCCAAATGGCGATGGTCAGACATCTCCAACTGGTTTTCGATCAACACCATCGTGCCATCAGCCCCATTCTGGGCGAGAATGTCGGCCGAAAACCGCGTCACAGGCACTTCCGTCTCCGGCGCAGTCAACTCAACCCCGATCACCTCACTCAGTCGATCCAAATGGGCAGCCAGCCACGGCGTAAAATTCAACGCTTCATCCTTCCACGCTTCCCGCAAATCAACCTCGCGCAATGTGCCGAATTGGTCATCATTCATCGTACCCTCCGCATTTCAATCGTTTGCTCCATGTGATACACTGCTTGCAATCCGCTAGTCGGAGTGGGATGTGCGGTGATGAGCAATCGGAGTACATCGGATGCGCCTTCGGGTGCTTTTTTTATTGCTTGTCGATTCATACCCTTTCCCCTCGCGTAAATTGCGCGACCAATTCATCAAACTCTCGCTCAATCTCAAACACCGCCTTGAACTCAGCAAACGCCCAGCGGCCGTACTGGCGCAAATTGTTCACGCCTGGCACCCAAAAGCTCCGCATCGTGTTCGCTTTATCCTTCTCCGCCTCACCGCGCCTTCCTTTAATTTCGATGATCAGGTTGAGCGGGTCAGGTCGGCCGTCGTCCACCTGCACAATAAAGTCGGGGATATACATGTGCGTCTGCCCCATGTGTAAGTACGGCACTTCCAGCCCCAACCCCTGATTCTTCACATACGCCCGCACTTGTGGATGCGCCTCTGCCACCCGGCAAAATTCCGCTTCCCACTCGCTATCACAAATCACCCAATTGATATGGCATTTGCGCGGGTCTGTCTGCCAACGAGTCGCCTTCGATGTCGTAAACTTCACAAACCGCGTCGATCCGGCCGGGTTATACGGATCAAGCACCGCCTTCACCGGATTGTTCCCCATCATCGTTTCTGTGATCGCGGCTCTGATGCGTTCGGCCGCCGTGTCCGCAATCTCTTTATAAATCACAACCTGCGCCGGATTCGTGCCGCCCTTGCAGACCAAATAACCACCCGTCAGCCATTGCCGCACAATTTTCTTCAACTGCCCAAACAGGTGCATTCGCGGCTCTTCATTTTGGTCGCGGTACTGGTTCATCAGTAAATGGGTCGTCAGATTATAGATCAGCGTCGATTGCCGCATATCTGCCAAATGCTCAACCGTCAGCTCTACCCCTTTCCCAATAATTCCCTGATTCAACGTCTTGGTCGGCCCCACCATATCCGGCGTTAATTCCAGCACCGAATCTTCATTAAATGTCGCCCGTAGCCGTTCGCTCTGTGGCTCAACCCGATACCCCTGCACACGTGGATAGGCAATCTCCAAATGGGCGCGTTCTGGATTAACCGCCTGCACCGTTACCGTCTGACGAGGCTTCGTCGGCTTCACCACTTGCGGCTTCGCTGTGAAATCAAACGGAATCCCCAGCACATCGGCATACTCGACGTTAAACAACCCCTCTTCATTCAACTCATAAGATTGGCGGCGCAATGCACGGCCGACCACCTGCTCGCACAACAACTGTGTCCCAAACGCTCGTACCCCCAACACATGCGTCACCGTATTCGCATCCCAGCCTTCTGTTAACATCGACACACTGACCACGCACCGAATCGATTCGCCCAGCTTCCCCTCTTTGCCAACGGTGTTCATCACCTCGCGCAGCAGTTCAGAGTCAGGAATCTTATCCGCTTCCACCTGTTGCCCTGTCCGTTCCGTCACTTCACGACGGTATTGGTCGATGAGGTCGGCCGACATCTTGCGAAACTTTGGATCAAGCGCATCCCCCGATTCCAACTGTTTGCTGTCGATCAGGAGCGTTCGCGGCCGGGGCAACCGATCTCCATGTTCACTAAAATTGCTGAACAACGGCAACCGCGCCTCATTAAACATCCCCGCGCCATCCGCATTTTCCCGTACAAACCCGCTGATATAGTCATATACCAACTTCGAGGTCGATGTGTTGTTGCAAACAACGATAAACACAGGCGGCACAACAATCCCCTCATCTTCCCACATCTCAAACGTCTGCTCATAATGCCCATACAGAGCTTGCAACGCCGTTTGTAACTGCACAGGCAAACTGAGCGGGTCAAGTTCGCCACTCGTGCCGCGCCCCTTCTTGGGCATATCCTTCCGAATGTTCACCCACAAATCACGGAATTTTGGCATCTCGCCACCCGGAATATTGTCCGACACAGGCACACGCGGCAGCTTTACGATTCCGCACTCAATCGCATCCATCAACGAAAAATCACTGACCACCCATGGAAACAGCGTCCCTTCCGAATACCCAGAGCCTTGCAAGAAAAACGGAGTCGCCGACAAATCATAAACCGTCCGCACCCCCAGTTTGCGTTTCACCGTTTCAATCCCGTTGATCCAGAGCCGTGCTGCCTCGTTCTCCTGTTTTGCCGTTTTCTTATCATCGCCCTTCAGCGCAGCAACATCTTCATTCCCCGGCTTCTCACGATAGCAATGGTGTGCTTCGTCATTGATCACCAGCACATTTTTCATCGCCATCAGTGCAGGCATCACACGCTGGATCATTTGCCCCTCAGTTTCGAGCGTCTGCAACGCCTCTCCCCTGCCCTGCAACGCCTTTCGTGTCCCACTCGATAATTTCACCCGTTCCCGCAATTTGAACGCATGGTAATTGGTAATAACGATCTTCACCTTCAATACCTCTGGCAGCAAATCATTCGGCACGAGTTCACGATTGACGTAGTAATTGTCAGGATCACTCGGCAGCAACACGCGCAACCGATCCCGAATCGTGATGCCTGGCGCAACAATTAGAAACCCTCTGGAAAACCGCGTACTGTTTGGATGCCGCACCTTGTTAATCGTCTGCCACGCGATCAACATCGACATCACCATCGTTTTCCCTGCACCAGTCGCCAGCTTCAGCGCCACACGGAGTAGCTCAGGGTTCGCCTGTTCATTGGCAGCAATCACCATGTCAAGAAAACGCTCTCCTGTCTTACCCATTTTCGGCGCAACCTCTGCCATCCAAATCGCTGTCTCAACCGCTTCGAGTTGACAGAAGAACGGCCGAATCCCTGAAAATGGATACGTCCGCCAATGCGTTAACAACCGCGCCGTTTCAGGTGTCACCCGCCACTCGTTTTCTGGCAGTTCTCGCCACGCATCAACCTGTTTCCGCACCGCATTGATAAATTCGCTGGGGTTATATTTCTGCCCCGCCTGATCAATGAAATCTCCATCAAATAGCATCGAGGCTTGCTGTGCGTCGTTGTTGCGTTTGCGTTTTTTGGGCTTGGGAACGGGGGTGATGAAATCGGCCGGACGGCGTACCGGAAGTAACTGGTTAGTAGGCTGCCCCTCATCATCTAGCTCCCAATGCTGTTGTGGTTGTTCGTATGGAGAATTGATGATCGGTCGTTCAAAAAATTGCTCTGACATGGATTAAAACCTATAGCACGATTTTTTTACCGGACACGGAAAGTTTGTGCGAATAAATAAATCATAAGACACTTCTTAGTCACAACAAAAAGAAGGCAACTTATGACTGATTAAGAAGGAAGTGTACACGAAAGTGCTGAAAATGATGAAATAAATATCGTCAGCGAATAGCAAAAATCAAAGCATCGTGCTTGCGTTGTTATATCGCTCCGCCACAACCCGCGCCGTCATATTCCCAA
>CALECP010000095.1 GCA_937949915.1 uncultured Anaerolineae bacterium | reverse complement strand
ATAATGGGAAGGTTATTTACCCTTAATGGGTAGGAACATGGCGCGCCATGTTCCTACGATGTGATGACATGAAAGTACATATTATCAACCACACGCACTGGGATCGGGAATGGTTTTTGTCGTCGGTATATACGACGCACTGGATACCGGGATTGATTGATCGGCTGATTGAAATTGCGGCCGAAAACCGAGATTTTCGCTACTTTTTTGATGGGCAAACGCTCGTTGTTGAGGATTTGCTGAAGGCTTATCCTGACTATCGGCCGAAAGTGGAAAAGCTGATCCGCGATGGCAACCTGACGATTGGCCCGTACTATTGCCAGCCGGACTGGAAACTGACACCGGGCGAGTTGCTGATTCGCAATATCGAATATGGGCAGAAAGATGCGGCCGCGTTGGGACAAGAGCCATCGGCATCCAATATCGGCTGGCTGGTCGATACGTTTGGGCATATTTCGCAGTCGCCCCAGATTCACAAGATGCACGGGATTGACGCTGTGTATGTGTGGCGCGGGATGCCGCAAATGGTGCCATATTTTGATTGGGTGGGCGCAAATGGGGAGTCTGTCTTTGGCGTGAATTTGTTTGGCGGGTATCGCAATCTGTACGGGATTACGCATGTGCCGGAGTTAGCGGAGCGGCGGTTACAGTCGGAGATCGAAAAGCTGTCGCCGTATTATCCGACGGCCGATTTGCCGTTGTTTGATGGGTACGATTTGGAGGATAACCCGGAAGACCCTGTCACGTTTTTGGCGGAGAGAGGATCACGCGAAGGTGCGGAGGCGCAAAGCTGGGAGATTCAAGAATCGACACCGAGCCAGTTTGTGGCAGATGTGCGGCCGAAATTGACCGGCCTGCCCACGTTGCAGGGCGAATTGAATTCCGGCAAATATGGCGCGACGTTCCCCGGCACATACTCGGCGCGGACGTATCTCAAAGTGATGCAGTGGGATTGTGTGACGCTGCTGACAAAGGTGTGTGAGCCGCTGGCGGTGATGGCGTGGGCGAAAGGGCGTGAGTATGAGGCGGACAAGTATGAGCAGTGGAGTCGGTTGCTGCTGCAAAATGCGGTGCATGATTGCATTTGCGGGGTGAGTATCGACCTTGTGCATGAGAAGATGGAGGATATTTATTGGCAGGTTGGTCGTGGAGTGAGTGCAGATATTGAGGAATCACTGAAATATATTTTGGGGGATTTTGCATCGGGTTGGTATGAAATTTCGACAAACCCAATGGCAGGCATGGGGGTACAACCGACTGTACCAGAGGTGACATCAGCCCGTGAGCGGGTGCAGTTGGTGACTGATGGTTTTGTGGTGGATGGCGTTACAGTGCGGTTTCGTGTTTCGGCCGAACATGGTGATACATATTCTGATGAAACAGGTGAAGTATTAGGTTACTTGAAATCAACTGGGGAAGTGAAAATCTCGCAATCTGATCAAATAGGTGAGCGGTTTGAACTCAAAACAGATGCGCTTGATATTTGTGCTGATGTACATTTCATTGCTGCTGATGAGCTTGTGCGCGTGAAAATCGATCTTGATGTGAGAGATGGTGTCGATTTTAGGATTGATATGGTTGCGGATGCGGCCGATCTTGACTTGGCGAACGGCAAAATTTTTGCGGGAATGCCGTTCGATGTCATGGAGCGACGGGTAGCCGATACTGATCTGCTGCCACGTGAGTTGTCAGGTGACTTAGCAAAAATCATGTTGGGTCAACGTGAACTCAATCAGGTGACGACGTTTCCATTTCATGATTTTGTGGCAGTTGAAGCGGAGAAAACGCTAGTAGCAATGGCGGCCGGACTGCACAGTTATTCGGCCGTGGATGGCGCAATTTCTGTGACGCTTTGCCGTTCCGTTGAGTGGTTGACAAAGCCGAACTTAGAGAACCGTATCGGCGATGCAGGCCCATTTTTTTATGTACCGGGAGCGCGAGGTGTTCGCATAGGACAACAGTTTGAAGTGGCGGTGATGGTTGGTGATTTTGCGGCCGATTCACTTGTATTGCAACGATTGAATGCTGCCTTTCAAACATCAACTATCAAAGTGCCAATTGAAGGAACGGGCGATCAAATTGAATGGGATTTTTGTCGTTCAGATGTCCCGCTTTCGACGATGCAAGTGGTTGATGGTAAAGCGGTTGCACGTTACTACAATCCGACAACAGAACCGAATGAAGTTGCTGCACCAAAACAGGTTGTTTCGCAGCAGTTAACCATTTCGCAAACAATAACCGAACAAAAAGCAGAATTAAAGCAATGGCCTAGCACAATCGGCCGATCATCTGGCGCACATTGTGTCAAAGTTGATGATGACATTATTCACCAACTGCACAAGCAAGTGGCTGAGGAACAGCAAAAATTGGTGCAAATCGGTGGTGGAATTGAGGCGGCCGAGCTTGGTTCGGCCGAGCAGTATCGCGCACAACATCGTTACTACATCACCGAACGAGAAATGCTGGAATATCAATTATCAGCGCGGTTGAATGAGATGATGAAAGAAAGCTTGGGTTGCCGTGACAATCTTGATCTCGATGTTGGTAAATCATATCAAAATTTCAGAAAAGTGAGGGGGGAATTGATGGCAGCATCCTCCGCGCTTCGTGATAAGAAATTGCGTGATCCGGGTCTGAGCGAGGAAGAGCGAAAAATGGTGGCAATACGAGAAGCTCTGCCTGTATTAGAGCCAGAAATCGTTAAAACACACATTGAGCAACGACAGGAAATGTGGAAATGGAAACGACAGTACATAAAACTGAATAAACAGTATAGACATAATTATCTGTACGAGCGTGATCCGCAAGTGGTGGAAATAGGGTGGCAGTTGAATCAGTTACGGATTAAGAGGCGGATTTTTGATTATGTCGTCGCAGCTCTCGATTAGTG
>CALECP010000094.1 GCA_937949915.1 uncultured Anaerolineae bacterium | reverse complement strand
CCAGCACCAGAGACAGAAACACAAACGCCTATGCCGACAGAAACAGCGACGGCCGTGCCTACTGCAACAACTACACAAGCACCACCAACACCAGAGACAGAAACACAAACGCCTATGCCGACAGAAACAGCGACGGCCGTGCCTACTGCAACAACTACACAAGCACCACCAACACCCGATACAGAAACAGCAACGCCTATGCCGACTGAAACGGCGACGGCCGTGCCTACTGCGACAGCTACACAAGCACCACCAACACCCGATACAGAGACAGACATATCGGTTGAGTCTCTTACTTTCAATTTCGATTCACTATTAGCAATCGGAGAAATACCGTTAGAAGCAGACCCACCAGCGGTTGTCGATTCTGAGGTCATCGTTGACAACGACGGACAAATGATAGGGTCAAACCCAACGGCCGTGCAGCTAACCAAAACGGCCGCGCAAAACGGCCGTATCCTCCTCCTTATGCCATTGGTGCTAACGATGTTGAGTGTACGTGCGCTCAAGCCCACAAAATAGAGAGTTTGTCCCATAGCGGTGGGCCGAGGATGATCAAACCGATGATCACTGCGCCCACCGCTCCAAATAAAACAGCCCCCGCGGCCGCGTCCTTCGCCACCTTCGCCAGTGGATGAAAATCGGGGCTAACCAAATCGACAAGCGCCTCAATCGCCGTATTGATAATCTCGCCCATAAAAATCAATAAGATGGTCAGCACCAAAATCGCCCACTCGATCCGGCCGATTCTCAACCAAGCCCCCAGCCCGATAATGATGATCGTAATCACCGCATGAATCCACGCATTACGCTCATTGCGAAGCGTGTAGACAATGCCAGCAAACGCATATTTGAAGCTAAAAAGACGGGCGCGGAGTTCGTTATCGTGTTGTGGTTTCATCATATTTAAGCGTGTGAGAGCGTGACATGGCAACCGAGCGCGTCCAAAATTTCAGCTTGTGCCTGCCACATCGTCGCTTTTTCGGCCGCATTCCCATGATCATGCCCCAGCAAATGCAATGTGCCATGCACTGTTAGCAATTGCAGTTCGGCCGACAGGGCATTCCCCAGCCTTTCCGCCTGACGTGTCGCATAAGGGAGCGCAATGATAAGATCGCCCAGATGGGGTGCCGCCCCCGGAAATGGTGCATCCCCATCGGCAAAGCTGAGGACATCGGTCGGCTTGTCTTCACCCCGGTACGTCAAATTGAGCGTCTGCACGGCCGCATCATCAGTCAGGACAATCACCATCGTACCGGGCGGCGCGATCTGCTGATGGGTCAATGCAGCCACGGCCGCACCACGCAACAATGCCGCATCGACTATTATTTCGGTATCATTCTGAATGTCTATTTCAAAAACGTTCATATCATCATGTGCGGTTTTTCAGCAACTCAGTTTTTCAGTATATCAGTTTCCTGTCGATCCATCGCAATGTTGTGTCATAAACATTAAAACTGACCCACTGATTGACTGACAAACTGAAAAGCCGTCCTCACAGGAATCAGCCATGTACGACACCATTATCATCGGCGGCGGCTCGGCCGGATGCGTTCTCGCCAACAGATTATCGGCCGACCCCAGCCACAACTTGCTCGTCATCGAAGCAGGACGCAAAGATCACCTGTGGGACATACTGATCCACATGCCCGCCGCGCTCACCATGCCGATAGGCAGCCCACTGTATGACTGGTGCTACGAAAGCGAACCAGAACCGTACATGCACAATCGGCGCATCTTTCAGGGACGCGGCAAAATTCTGGGCGGCTCAAGCAGCATCAACGGCATGATATTCCAGCGCGGCAACCCGCTCGATTACGAACGATGGGCGGCCGACAACGGCATGGACACATGGGATTACGCCCACTGCTTGCCCTATTTCAAGCGCATGGAAACATGCTTGGCTGGCACAGACCAATACCGGGGTGGCGACGGCCCTCTTCTACTCGAACGCGGCCCCGCCACCAATCCCTTGTTCACCGCCTTTTTTGAAGCAGTGCAGCAAGCAGGTCATTCCCTGACCAAAGATGTCAACGGCTACCAGCAAGAAGGATTCGCTGCCTTTGACAAAAACGTGCGTAACGGCCGCCGCATGAGTGCCGCCCGTTGTTACATCCATCCCGTGTTCGATGCACGGCCGAACCTAGAACTGCTGACGCGCACATTGGTCAGCAAAATCATCTTTGAAGGCAAACGCGCCGTCGGTGTCGAAATCATACGCGGCCGCAAACGCGAGATTATCCGCGCCGGACAAATCATCCTCTGTGGCGGCGCAATTAATTCGCCCCAACTGCTCCAGCTCTCCGGCGTGGGCAATGCGGCCGACCTCACCCCACACGGCATCCCTGTCGTCCACGACCTCCCCGGCGTAGGCGAAAATATGCAAGACCACCTCGAAGTGTACGTCCAGCACGGGTGCAAGCAGCCCGTTTCTGTCTGGCCCGCCATGCAATGGTATCGCCAGCCCTTTGTCGGTTTGCAGTGGCTTTTGTTCAAAAAAGGAGCGGCCGCGACCAATCATTTTGAGGGCGGCGGCTTCATTCGCAGCAACGAGCAAGTCAAATATCCTAATTTGATGTTTCATTTTCTGCCCGTAGCCGTGCGCTACGATGGCACGTCGCCCAGTGGCGGACACGGCTACCAAGTGCATGTCGGCCCCATGTATTCTGATGCGCGTGGCAGTGTCAAAATCAAATCGGCCGACCCGACCGCCAAACCAGCCCTCCGCTTCAACTATCTATCGACTGAGCAAGACCGCCGCGAATGGGTCGAAGCGATCCGGTGTGCGCGGCACATTCTCAACCAACCCGCATTCGAGCCATACAGCAGTGGCGAACTGTCGCCCGGCCCCGCCATCGAAAGCGATATGGACATCTTGAAATGGGTCGGACACGAAGGGGAGACCGCGTATCATCCCTCCTGTACGTGCAAAATGGGAACGGACGCGCTCTCTGTTGTTGACCCCGACACGATGCAGGTGCATGGGCTAGATGGTTTGTTCGTCGTCGATGCCAGCGTGATGCCCTATGTCACCAATGGCAACCTATACGCACCCACCATGATGCTGGCCGAAAAAGCGGCCGACATCATCATCGGCAACACCCCGCTTGCCCCCCTCGATCTCGATTATTATGTGCATGGTGCGTAAGGCGCTTTCTGGCAAATAGACAAATAATTGTGGGGACTACTGTGCCTTGTGCCTGCCCAATTGGTATCAAGCTAAGGTGAAAATCGGTCAAATCAGCACATCATCGGCGATTTGTGGCACCGGTCTCGCCCGGTGTTGGAAACACGCGGGCTGTCAGTGTGCCTTACGGCACTACGAAAAACCCGTTTCAAACGGGTTTCAGTCGGCGTAGCAGCCGGTTTCAACCGGAGCGGTAACGAGTAAGACGTTTAGCTTGGTATGTATTGGACTGTGCCTTGTGCCTACCTCGAAAACAGGGAACGCCCTCTTTACGCATCGCGTTGTAGAAGCCAATTGGTCAGTGCGTGGAGGGCGTGGGCGGCTTCGCCTGTGGGCGCGGCCGCATTCAAATGATGAACGGCCGAGGCTGAATGTTGCTCCGCATGGTTTTCGGCAAACTGCCGTGCGCCTGCTTCTTCTAGCAACGTTACTGTGCGGGGGACAAAGTTGGGGGAATCGGCCGCCAATTGATAATGCGCCCGCAGTCCAGCACTCTCGCTCAACCCAAACAGCACCGGCAGCGTCTTTTTCTTTGTCGTAATGTCAGACGATGCCGACTTGCCGATCACCGTTTCGTCACCCCAAATGCCCAAAATATCATCGATCACCTGAAACGCCAGACCGAGATCAAGCCCATACTGACGATAATGTTGTACCGTTGGTTCGTCTGCCCCCGCGATCCGTGCGCCCAATTCACACGCCAATTCGATCAGCACTGACGTTTTGCCTTTGATCATCGCCAGATATTCGGCCGTCGTCACACTGTCATGGGTCTCGAAATTCATGTCTGCCCATTGACCGCGTGTCAGTGCGATGCAGGTTTCCATCAGGCGGCGCATACACGTCACCACAATCGCCGGATCAACGCCCCGTTCGACCAGTTGGGTCATCGCCAATTGCGCTTGGGAAAACATCGCGTCCCCGGTGTTGATCGCTTGTGGTGCGCCCCAAATCGTCCAGTTGCAGGCACGGCCGCGCCGGGTATCGCTCGCGTCCTGAATGTCATCATGCACCAGTGTAAAATTGTGCAAGATTTCGACGGCCGCAGCGGCCGGTAACGCTTGCTGGTACGTTCCCCCGGCCGCCTGACAACACAAAAGCGTCAGAATCGGCCGGATGCGCTTCCCTTGCTTCGCCACCTGTTGCTTAAAGTCTGCATCCACCCACCCCATGTGGTAATGGATCATGCCATCAAAGCTGTCTGGCGTTGTGCCGTCTGCCCCCATCACGCGGCGCATTTCGGTGTCGATTTCGTGACGCAGCGCGTCGAGTTGTGTGTTTAGGTCAGTCATAGTGGTGTAAAGAAGTTGAAAGTTAGGAAGGTTAAAAAGTTAAAAGTAAAAGGTTAGCGAGTTGGTTGGTTTTGTGAACAGATCAACACATGCAACCTAACTTTTTAACCTTTCAACTTTTTTAACCTGAAACTTTACCTTTCATGTAGTTTTGTGTTTTTCAATTGCTTGAGATCGGCCGCACCCGCGCACAGCATTGCAATCGACAGTTCTTCATTGAGTGCGCCGATCAGGTCGAGTACGCCCTGTGTGCCGTTTTGGTCGGCCGCTTTCAGAAATTCGCCAGCCAGCCCGCCAAGCGATGCCCCTAGCGCAAGGCATTTTGCCACGTCGATTCCTGTTTTGAGACCGCCACTAGCGATGATGGGCAGATCGGGCGCGGCCGTCTGGCAGTAGCGGAGCGAATCGGCCGTGGGAATCCCCCAGTCGATAAACGCACCCGCCACCCGTGCATGGCGGGGCGTGGGCGCACGGTACATTTCTACTTCGCTCCACGATGTGCCACCCGCACCCGCCACGTCGATAGCAGCGATACCAACTTCGCGCAGCAGACGGGCATCTTCGGCCGCAATGCCCCAGCCCACCTCTTTCGCAATCACCGGCACAGGCAGGGCGCGGCAAATCGCCTCGATCTTCGGCAGCAGCGCAGAAAAATCATCATCCCCTTCTGGCTGTACCGCTTCTTGCAGCACATTGAGATGCAAAATCAGGGCATCGGCTTGCACCATATCGACAGCGCGTTGGCAAGCGGCCAGCCCGTACCCATAATTGAGCTGTACCGCGCCTACATTGGCGAACAGCAAAATATCGGGCGCAACGTCGCGCACCCGATACGACGCGGCCAGCACCGGGTCTTCGATAGCAGCCCGTTGTGACCCCAGCCCCATCGCAATCCCTGCCTCTTGTGCTGCCTCAGCCAAGATCAGGTTGAGTGTGCCAGCTTTTGTCGTGCCGCCTGTCATCGACGATATGAGCAATGGGGCGGTAAGCTGTTTGCCAAAGAGCGCACTGGTGATGTCGATCTCGGTCAAATTGCGTTCGGGCAAGGCACGGTGCATAAAGTACAGCTTTTCTAGCCCGGTGGTCACGCCCCGAAATTGAACATCTTCCTCTAAGTTGATGCGGATATGATCGGCTTTGCGCCGCTCGTGTGTGAATTGATCGCTGTCAAGCATGGGCAGGAAGTATAGAAGGGATAGCGACAAGGGGCTAGAGGGGATGCCAAATTGCTTGGCATGTGTACCACTGGTATAATCAGGATTTCCCGTACAGGGAATTATGATGATGTTTATTGGGAGAACCGAGTGATCCAACCCCGCACCCAGACCAAAGAATACTGGGAAGATTTTTCGCTAACTGAAGCTGATATTGAACATATCTATAACCACTTTTTGGAGGTCGAATCTCCGCAGACAAGTGACGATGTGATGCGGGCGGTGATCAAAAACCGTGTGGCCGTCGAATACAATGCGTTGCGCCGTCGCATCGGTTCACGCAAGCTGTATCAGCCGTCTGATAGCTATGCGGTGGGGGATGAACTTGCGTTCCCCGTGCAAGCGTTTGCCCCTGGCACAGTAACGGCCGTGCGGGATGGCAACAATCCCGATTTTGGCGAGTTTCAAGTGCTGACGGTTGCCATTAATAAAAAAGAAAAGCAATTTGCGGCCGGACTCAATGCTTACCATCAGGCGAATGGAGGGGCAGACGGGCTGGCTTCGTTTGTCAAGTTCATGGACAACGATGAGTTGGTCGGTTACTACGGTTCTATTGTCGAGCCGACGGTGGTCGCCGTGCTGGAAGCGCGGGAAGAGTTTGTCGTGTTGGGCGGCAAATGGTTTATCACGTCTCTGTTGGCCGAGGTCAATATCGGTCATTTGAATTTGGCAGAAGCGGCGTTGTACATGTATGAAGGTGGCCCACAGACGACAGACGAAATTGTGGTGCATCTCGATTTGGATACGACGATCAAGCCGGAGACACAGATTTTTTCGTTGAATTATGCGTTGTTGCAGGACGGCCGTTTCGATGAAGTTGCGCCCAAGAATCATGTGGCGTGGTTTTTGCGCCAGATGGAGCCAGATGCAGTGGTCAATACACCGGCACGGCTGCAATATAAGCCGATTGAGTGGGATCACGCTATTTTGGGATCGCACATGCGCCAGCTTGAGCAAGAGCTTGCGGATGAATGGTCTGATCTGGATGCGGCCGATTATGCGTCGTCGGTGACGGTCGCTGTCAGCTATCCCCATCGTGTGACCGGGTCGCTGCCCCTGACCAATAGCATTCGTCAATTGTTGCCGCTCGGCCGGTCGCCGCGCCAATTGCTCACTTTCCGGGATGCCCAGACGGGTGAGGAAATGCGGGCGTGGGTGGTCAAGGACGGCCGCTACATTTACGGGTTGCAAGATTGGTATGAAAAGAATCGCATTCTTGTGGGGGCGTATGTGACGATCAAGCCCCATGAAAGCGACCCCCACATCGTGATGATCGATTACGGCCGTCACAATCCGCGTGCGCTCGATATTCGTCTGGCGACGGTCAGCGACGGCCGGGTGCGTTTTGAACTCCAACGGCGCAGAATCGGCTGTGAGTATGATGATTTGCTGGTGGTTGGCACAGAGTTTGTCGCCGCGATTGATGCGGTCTGGAACCGTGTTCGTGAAACAAATCCCCCATTGAGTGCGCTGATTGCGGCCGTGTTGCCAGAGCTGGCTTCACTGAGTCCACAAAAAGCGGTTCATGCAAAAACGGTGTACAGCATCATCAATATGTTGCGCCGTGTGCCACCGGGGCCGATCTTTGCCGAACTGGTACGCCATCCTGCATTCCAGTTGGTGGGCGATGTCTATTGGCGATTTGAGCCATTGCGCTGGAGAACAAATTAATTATGGCTAGACCAAAAGTATCGCTCAAAGGGATTCCGACAAAGACGATAGTGAATGAAGATACACGCTTTTTCATCGACTATACGTGGTGGGAAGAGTCGGGACGGAGTATCGAAAGCTATTTGGCAACGCGACTCGGCCGTGAGATCGAGCTAGACAATGGCAGTGTGCCAATTGATCTGATCGATGAAATCACGGGTGAGGTGCGTCAATTAAGCAGTTTTGAGTATTCGATGCAAAATTTGTTTGCACAGTTGCCACAAGATTACACCCAACGTGCATCGTTGGTCGATTCTGTCTTTTTGGTGCTGCTGGCGGGTGGCAATCGGCCGATGAGCGCAAAAGAGATCGGCGCACAGATCGACCGTTTGCCCGATACGATTTATAAAACATTGGGCGGCACACGCACCCACCAGGGTATTCGCGTCTACAGTAGTTGACGCACCGCTTCCCCTTAATACGAGAGAGACAAAATGAAAAGAATAGTTGTTTGCCAACGTGTGTTGGCGTGTGCTGCCAGCCTATGTCTGGCTATTTTTGTGTTAGGGGCAGCGATGGCTGCTCCGACGGCCGTCAATCTACGTCTGACAAAGACAGTCAGCAATTCTACGCCCCAATTGAATCAGCTAGTGACATATGTGGTGATGGTGACGAACGAAGGGCCAGATGTGGCGACCAATGTACAGATCAGTGAAATGTTGCCGAGCGATCTGGTGTTTGTGACAGGCGCGTTTGGGGCGGGGAATGCGAGTTTGAGCGGCCCGTCGGAAATAACGTGGCAAATTCCGACGATGACGGTGGGCATGATGGCAGAGCTAACGGTGACGATGCGTGTCCCGACGGGTACGGCCGGGATGACGATCACCAACACAGCAACGATTGTGTCGCAAAGCGAGGAAGATGTTGACCCGGCCGATAACACGGCGATGGTGTCGATTGTGCCAGTAGCGACAGTGGCAGAGATCGATTTGTCGATTGAAAAAACGGTGGACAACCCGACACCCAATGTCGGTGACATCGTGACATATACGCTGGTGATTCGCAATAATGGCACCACGTTGGCATCGAACACCGTGATCGAAGATAAGCTGCCGAGCGATATTGTGTTGTTGCAGGCAACCCCCAATCTGTACAACGCAGGCACGGGACTATGGGCCCCTGTTCCGCTTTTGCAGCCCGGTATGGTGCTGACACTGACGATGGAAGTGGGTGTGGTGGGGCAAGGTGTGATCACCAATACGGCCGTGATCACGGCGTCTGATCAAATAGAAAGCACGCCGCTCGATAATGTGGCGGCCGTGGCGATCAATGCGTCTCCAACCACTGTTGATCTGGCGATTAGCAAAAATGTGACCAGTACCACGCCAGAGACAGGCGAAACTGTTTTGTACACGGTGGTGGTGACAAACAATGGCCCCGATATAGCTTGGGGTGTGGTGATCACCGATGCGCTCCCGGCCGGGATGATTGCAACCGGGCTGCAAACGTTGCCAGCCGACTTGGATGTTACCTTTGATCCTGATACCCAAACAGTAAATGCTTTTGTGCCTGTTCTGAATGTGGGTGAGGCCGTTACACTATCGCTGGAGGCGTTTGCAGAGGTGAGTACGGGCGGCACGGTGTTGGTCAATAATGTTGCGGTAGCCGCGTTGGGTTCGACAGATAGCAAAATGAGTAACAACATGATGACGGCGATGATTACGCCAACGGTGACATCGGCCGATTTGGTGGTGAGCAGCACGGCCGAGACGACCAGCCCCACTATTGGCGCGACCATTTTCCACACGATAACGGTTACTAATTTGGGGGCAGATACGGCGCGTCGCCTCGTGATCAGTGGCACACTCCCGGCTGGGCTGACGCTGACACAGGGCGGTTCATTTACGGGTGGCATCGTGCAGGCATCAGGAAATGGTGAGGGCATCGTCTGGCTGATCGATGCGTTGCCGGCAGGCGACTCGTTCGATTTGCGACTGCCCTTGGTGGTTGATGCGGCTTTGGCGGGGCAAACGGTGACGCACACGATGTCTATTGCCGCGGCCGACACACTTGATCCAGTCGATACAAACAACACAACAGCGATTATTTTCACCCCTCAGTCTGAACCGACGGCCGTGGGGATGCAGGATATGGCGGCCGGATCGGCCGAGGCGTTGTCCGTGTTGGTGCTTGTCACATCGTTGGGTATGTTATCCTTGCTCACACAGAAAACGACGAAGCAATAACATACAAATACTGGTAGGGGCAGTGCCTTGTGCCTGCCCCGGTCATGGGGCGATCACAAGTGTACGCCTCTACTATATCGGTAGCATAATACAGAATATCGCCCCTTTGCCGGGTGGGGATTCGGCGGTGATTTGACCGTTGTGGGCTTGCACGATCCATTTGGCAATGGCGAGACCGAGACCAGAGCCACCGAGATCACTGTTACGCGATTTGTCGGCACGATAGAAGCGTTGGAAGACATGGGGCAAATCGGCCGTCGATATACCTTGTCCGTTGTCTTCGACATCAATGCGTATGTGGTCGTTTTGTTGCACGGCCGTCAATTTGACCCAGCCGCCGTCAGGCGTATAGCGCAGCGCATTGCTCACCAAGTTATCGAGTACTTGCGCCATGCGATCTCGGTCTACAAAAACATCGGGCAATGATGAATCGGCCGTCATCTGCAACGTAATGTCACGGGATTGCGCGACTGTTGTATGGGCGGTTACCACCCTATCGAGCAAAGTAATGGGAGATGTTGGCACTGATTGTAGTGAGAGAATCCCGGCTTCTGCTTTTGACAAAGTGGATAAATCTTCGACCAGGCGGCTGATCCGCATCGCTTCATCATGAATCAGCTCATACGCTTCTAAATCGTCGGGGAAAATGCCGTCGCGCAGCCCTTCTGCATGACCGACGATTAAGCCCAGTGGCGAACGAATGTCGTGGGCGATATCGGCCGTCAACTGTTTTCGCATCTCGCGGGATTGGGTCACTTCTCGGTTCATGCGGTTAAAGGCGACTGAGAGTTGCCCTAGCTCATCATCGGCATGAACGTGCAAATGGGGCGCGGCCGTGCCTGTCGCAATTTCGTTGGCAGCGGCCGTCAGGCGTAAGATCGGCCGTACCAGCAACTTGGTCACGATCCATGTGATAATAGCGGGAAAAACAAGCGCACCGAGGGAGGACAACACAAACACCATTGTCATGTAGTAACGAAATTCGGCCGATAAGGGCTTGACCACCAATTCACCAAATACCTGCCCTTCTGCCTCCAGCGGGATCACTTGCTCAAACCAATTTTCAAACCAAAGATAATTGTCTAAACCACTCCCGTTTGGAACGCGAATCTCCCCATCCAGATCGCGCAAAAAAACCTCACTCAATTCGAGGGAATGAGTAAAGTCAACATCGGTCTCTTGCGCGAACAACTCCCAACCGTATTGGGCAAAGTCTGTTTCGATCTGCGTGGTAAGCGGCACAAAATCGGCCGTGTTGCCGCGCATATACAAGTCATAACGCCATGTCAAAATGAGCGCAACCATCGAAGTAAAGACCAATACACTAAGCAAACTGATGACGGTAAAGCCAACATACAGCTTGAACGCCATCGACTGCCGTCCCCATAAAACCCGTAATCGCCATAAAAAATTTTTCATGCAATGAAACGATAACCAATACCGTAAACTGTGTCGATATATTGCGGTTTTTCGGGGCCTTGTCTAATTTTTTGGCGGATATTTTTGATGTGTGCGTCAATGGTGCGCTCATACCCTTCAAATGTCATCCCCTGCGTTCGTTCGAGCAGTTCAGAACGTTTGAAAGCGCGATTGGGCGATTGCATCAGCACCGCGAGCAAATCAAATTCGGAGCGCGTCAAATCGATGCGCTCATCTGCGATGGTAAAAATATAGTTTTCCAAGTCGAGCATGAGGTCGCCAATGTGAACAACACCCCCAACACGACTACCATCATTGATGGCGCGTCGCATGACAGCCCGCACACGTGCCATTAATTCGCCCGGACTAAATGGCTTGGTCACATAATCGTCTGCGCCTAATTCGAGACCGATCACTTTGTCAGCTTCTTCGACTTTGGCGGTCAGCAAGATAATAGGCGTATTGCGTTCTTTGCGATGCAGGCGAATAAATTCGTATCCATCTAAATCGGGCATCATCACGTCGAGCAAAATCAGGCTCGGTTTTGATTGTCGTGCGACAAAGAGAGCTTCCCGGCCGTTGGCGGCCGTCACCACCTCATAGCCATCTTTCTCCAAATAAGCCTGTATGAGCGACCGATACCCCGCTTCGTCATCCACCACCATGATTGTATGCGCCATAATTCGTTTACTCCTGTCAACAATTTTTTATCTTAGAATCCTACCCGCGCTCATTGAACGATACAAACAGATGATGGCAAAATTATGTGCAAATTGTGCGAACAGTATGAACGGCCGGTTATCTGATCTAAATCGGTAGGGACACAGTGAATCGTGTCCCACCGATTTTGTCTTGCGAAACTTATCTGATAGCCTTTTTCGCATCGGTCACATAAATAGTGAGGCTCACAAGCAAAGCCAGCAGCACCCAATGCAAAATAGGGGTGCGAACGGCCGCATGGCGTACAGCAATGTTGGTCGGCCGCCCCAGAGCAATACCTTCCCAGCTTTCGATTGCCGTACTGAGGTCTTCAAGACTGATCTCCCCTTCTGCACAAGCAATTGCCATCGTATCGACTTGCACAAATGTCCCGCCACTATCACTATCGTAGCGAAAAATCAGATTGATATATTCACCCGTGTATTCGGAAAGATCGACGACCGCAACATCGGGATGGTCTGGATTTTGCCATATACCGACAGGTGAAATTGTGCCATCTTGTGTCTGTACATCTACTGAAAAATCGTCAACGTAACTATATAGGTGTGAGTTGAGGCATGAGAAGGGTGTCATCAAATAACGATCCAATCGCCTGCCAAACACGTTGTCCCTGTTTGCGAACCGTCGAAGTGTAGCTGCGTAAGCGGCAGAACTGTTCAGCACTATCGGCCGAGCGAAAACACCCTGACACCTTCTGCTGCACCTTCATCATGCGAATGTCCCGCTCAGCTAAATTGTTATCAAACGGCACATTAAAATCATAGACAAACCGCAACATCGCCGCCTTATGTTTGCCAAACCGTTCGACAAGACACCGCGCTTTTGTCCGTTTCGGTCGTCCTTTTTTGCCCGGTGGGGGACGCTCAGGGGGTGGCGTTTCTACCATGCCGTCCGCCACAATGGCATCATACGAACGCTCAATTTTCTGAACGATAGCAGAGGGCAAACACGTATCGCCTGCTAACTTCGCCTCATCTACCACCACTTTGGTGGTGAGTAAAAAAGCGTGCATTTGCTGCGCCCATTCATGCTCATCATTCTCGATAATGGCGGTCAAATCCCGCAAATGGTGGGCATGACACAGGGCATGGTCTGTCTCATAGAGAAAG
>CALECP010000093.1 GCA_937949915.1 uncultured Anaerolineae bacterium | reverse complement strand
GCCCCAAATGACCCTTGACGCAATTTATGACCTCGCGCACGATGCGCTGATTCGCTGTGGTGCGAGTGAAGAACAAGCAGTCCCGGCCGCGCAGTCGATCCGTGACGCAGAAGCGGAAGGGATACGCAATGTCGGATTGGGTTATTTGCCGATCTATTTAGGGCATTTGCAGCATGGCAAGCTGGCAGGAAACGCCAGTCCGCGCATCATTAGCCAGCGTGGAGCAGTGCTACAAGTGGACGCAGCGCACGGCTTTTGCCACACCGCGTTTATGCACGCGCTGCCTGATTTTGTCGCGCTCACTCGTGAGATGGGCGTGGGTGTGATGAGTGTGCAACGCTCCTATTCGGCCGGGGTTCTCGGCTGGTTCAATCGTCTGCTGGCACAAGAAAATTTGGTCAGCCTCATGTTTGCCAATGCGCCCCGCTCGGTGACACCGCATGGTGGCAAAGGGCAGTTTTTTGGCACAAACCCGATCAGTTTTGGCGCACCCCGCGCGGAGGGCGATCCGATTATTGTCGATATGGCGACGAGCGCGACCGCCAAAGTGAATGTGAAGCAAGCGGCGAAAGAAGGGCGCGACATTCCGTTGGGCTGGGCGTTTGATGTGGACGGCAATCCGACGACTGATCCGAAGGCGGGGCTGGCGGGTGGACTGGCCCCATTGGGCGGCGCAAAAGGGTTTGGCTTGGGGCTGATGGTCGATATTTTGGCGGCCGGGCTGACAGGTGGCAATTGGGCGTATAACGCACCGATGTTTGCGGACAACGAAGGGGACGCGCCTAACGTTGGGCAAATCATCATCGCTATCGAGCCGAGTAGCATGGGCGATGATAATGCGTATGAAGCGCGAATCGAGACGTTTGTAGAAGCACTATTGGCGCGGGATGGGGTGCGTTTGCCCGGTGCAAAACGGCATAATAACCGCGAGACGGCCGCGACCGAAGGAATCGCTGTACCCCAAGCGCTGCTAGATCGCATTGCGGCAGCGTGATCTGCCCCATATAATGTAAGCGGAAAACGGGCGACGATAAAGATGCGCCCGTACCGACCTCAAATGGACAGATACGAAGAAATTATCGTCAAATCGTCACGGCTTTTCCGCGAAAACGGCTACCCGTCTACCTCTATTCGAGATATTGGCAATGCGCTGGGCGTGACATCGGCCGCGCTCTATTACCATTTCAAAAACAAAGATGAGCTGCTGCTGGCGGTGATCAAAACGGCACACAAAAACATTCAGCAAAACGTGCATAACGCCATTGAAAAAGAGACTGATCCGGGGCGACGGATTCGCAACGCGATGCAGGCGCACCTGCGCTTTAGTGTCGATCATCAAGATTTAGCGATTGTGTATTTGACCGAAGTTGAGCATTTGAGTGAAGAGTCGTATCGGCATGTGGAAGATGAGGTGCAGGCGTACAACGCGATGTGGAGTACGCTGTTTGCTGATGCGAAAGAGAGCGGTGTGATCGGGGAGCATGTCGATATAGGGTTGCTCAAATTGTTGATGTTTGGGGCGTTGAATTTGGTGGTGACATGGTATCGGCCGACAGGCGCGTATACGCCAGAGCAAATCACCGATGAGCTATTTAAGTATGCGACAGAGGGCGTAATGCCTCGTTCTATTGGCACTATTGGCAAGTGATCGGTGTGTTCGCTGTTTCGTAATCAACATCCATTTTGAGATAAGGCGAGGGGTCGAGTGTGTTGGTATACACCGCTTCATTGAGATAACCATTCCCATTATCATCGTCACGCACAATTGAGAAATGCAGGTGTGTCCAAATGCGGCTTGGCACGTTGCCGTCGTAGTTGCCCACATAGCCGAGCAATGTCCCCTGTGGCACAAAAACGCCATAAGTACCGCGCTCAAAATTGGCTTCGATAAAGTCGTTGCCTGCTTCATCCGCCATGTGGGTGTAATAAAGCCAGACTGTTTCGCCCGGATTGAGCGGGTCGTCGATGCGCTGGATGAGGGTGCTGACCCAATCGCGTTCGCGGGTGATGTAGCCGTCGTAGGCAGCGTAGACGGGGACTGTGCCAATCGGTTCGTCTACAAAAATGTCGATGCCCTGGTGCGGCCGCAATTGGTTATACGGGCCGCGTGGATCGGTGTAGAGCAGCCCGATAAAACCAGCGGCCGGTAAGATAAAGGGTGCGCCGGGGCAGGGTTCGCGCTGAACGGTGATCAGGTTGGTGCGGTCGGCCGTGTTGCCGCGCAGCCATGTGATAAAGCTGCCATTATTGCCGCCCAGCAACCCATTAAACCACGCATAGCCCCCGCCAAGCAGGAGCAAAATGAACAAAACAGGTAGCCAGAAGCGGCGGATCATGGTGTGGAGGTAGCGAGGGGCGTGGGGGTGGCGGGGGCAGGAATGGTGGGCGTGGAGGCGATCACGGTATCTGTCATCAAAAAGGTGGCGGAGACGGCCGGAATGTCAGCACCTTCTAGGGTGACTGACCAATCATATTCGCCAGCCTCCCATGCGTCGGTCGGCACTTCGAGACGATAGAATGTGTTGTTTTGCGCTTGGTCGATACGGCCGATCTCATCCCCATCGAGGCGCACAACAAATTGCTCGCCCTGATTGAGCGGCCGGAGCCAATCCCAGGAGAAAAAGATGGTTGTGCCAACATTAAACATCTGCCCGGAGAAAGGGCCGTTGATCTCGATGGCGGCCGATTCAAAGCGTTCAATCGCTTGCACAGTCTCTGTGGCAGACATCGCTACATGATCGACTTGGTTTATTTGTTGGTAGACAATGCCAACGACAACGATTGAGGCAAAGAGGAGGGGCAACACAATTTTAATGAGGCGCTGACGGTCGGCCGAGAGCCGTTCAAATGGGCTTAGTTCGGGCGTTACGTCTTCGTCATCGCTCAATATATCTTCAAAATCATCAAATTTACTCATTGGGTATATTGTAAGCGGGCAATGTGGAGACGCAAAATGTTACGTGAGGGGGAGGGAAAAATGTGCGTATTCATTTTCGGAGGGAAGTCCGGCAACCGCCCATAGCTCTTGGGTGCGCGGCCGCATGATGACCGCGCCGCAGGTGAGCGTGTGGCGCACGGGATCGGCGTGGTGGCAAATGCTATTTTCGTCGCGGGTTAGGGCTTTCAGTTGGCCGATGGTGATCGGCCGTTTGGTCAGGCGGCCGTTTGCGTCAGC
>CALECP010000092.1 GCA_937949915.1 uncultured Anaerolineae bacterium | reverse complement strand
GTGTGCCTTTCGGCACGGCAAAAAACCCGTTTCAAACGGGTTTCAGTCGGCGTAGCAGCCGGTTTCAACCGGAGCGGTATCGTGTTCCTACGACGTGTCAGATGATAGTTATCAAGTGAAGTCTGTTGTGAGGCGGGTCAGTGCGCCAGCCAGCAACACACCTACCGTGAGCAGAATACCAACGGCCGAAAATGGGGAAGGGCCGCTGATGCTTGATGTATTGAGTTGCGGCGGCTGCATGATGCGAGATTGGGCAGTGGGCTGCAAATTGTCGGCCGGGAGGGGCAACGGTTGTGCGGCCGCACGTGTTTGTTCATGTGTGGCTGTGGGCGGCGGGGTTGCTTGTGGCTGTGTCTTTTCTGTCTCAAGATCAAAACGAAGGGCGGCCGTCGTGGATGGAGCGGGGGGTGTCTGGTCGGCCGTCTGGCTGCTGTCAACATGGGCTGGTGGCACAGTCGCTGTAGGTGCGGGAACTGTCGGGGCAACGACAAGCAGTGCATCCCCCGGAAAGATCAATGATTCTTCTGTCAAATTATTCCAAGCCATCAAATCTTCGAGTGCCACCCCATTGATTTTCGCAATTTCATATAAGAATTGACCAGATTGCACACGATACACAGGAATGGGTGTCATCGTGGGTCGTGGCGTGACGGTGGGTGGGTACGTTTCATTTTGTGTCAAACGAACGCGCACCTTGTCGCCCGGCCAAATCATTTTGTCTTCAACAAGTCCGTTGAGCTTGAGCAATTCATCGAATGTCAGCCCATATTTGGCGGCAATTGTCCAGAGCGATTCACCGACGGCCGTGGTATGGAAGGGGGACGGCGTGGGTGTAGGCGGGTATGCTTCGCCCGGTTGCAATTTGACGCGAATCTGGTCGCCGGGCCAGATCATTTTGTCTGCGTCCAATCCATTGAGGCGGAGCAATTCGGCAAATGTCAGCCCATATTGCCCAGCGATTGTCCATAACGATTCGCCTGCGCGAGTGATGTGGTGTGGCGGCCGGGTTGCAGTCGGCCGGGGGGTGGGCATCGGGTTGCCATCTGCCAGCCGAATAACGATTCGGTCTCCCGGCATCACCAAATCGTTCTCGGTCAAATTATTGATCGCCAAAAGAACGCTTACTTCAACATCATAATAGGCGGAAAGCGTCCAAATCGCTTGCCCTTGTGCCATCGTGTGCCAAATAGAGCCGTCTGCTTCCGGCTGGCTCAACACAATCGGTTTGACAACGATGGGCGGTGGACTGTACTCCTCGACAACAACTGGCACGACGGGCGCAGGGGCGACGATAGCGGCCGGGGCAGCTTGTTGGACGGGAGCGGGTGCGATGATTTCGGCCGCGACTTCGGCGGCCGTGTCAGCGACGTTCGCATTGTCAGAGACAGGAGCAGCTTGCTGCAAAACAGGTTGTGGCACGGCCGTCGGTGCGGGAGGGGGTGCAGCAGCAGAAGGGATGCCGACCACCATCACATACCAATGTTGGTTAAACGCATAGCCGTAAGCTGCTCCCACTTGGGTATAGCGACTCGATGTGATGATGCGATGATGAACAGCACTGTTTTGCCACCATGTCAGCCCAGCGGCCGGGGTCATACGCCAGCCAGCGACGAATACTTCTGAAACACCGCCGCTATATCCGGCCGCGCTGGCACGATCTGACGGCCGAGAGCCTTCCCAACCATCATGCGTGTATAAGCCTGTTGCTGTCAGGTAGTCGATTTGATTGGCAGACGCATCCATCAGCCGCGCATTGATCGTCAAAGGCGCAAGCCCCAGCTCCGCCCGGTACGCATTGACACGATTGATGATGTCATACGCTTCTGGCGCGGCCGCTTGTGCCTGTGCATGGGAAACAAACAACCCTAAGCAGATCACGATCATTGTTCCAAACAAAATCAAACGCTGATAAACGCTTCTCGCCATATCCAACCTATTTATCTCCATAAGTATTTGTGACTTTTCGCTTAAAAGCCATCACCTCTTCCAAAAGTAGATGCAAAGTGTAAACTGCTTTACATTTTCGGTCTAGGGGATTTGGTGGGTAATTTGGTGACGATAGCGTGGCATTGTTGCCAACTATTTGCCAAAAGTGTTGATGCTGGCTTCAAAACCGGGCAGGGCGGATGTGCTATAATCGCCTTCAACGAAATTGTGCAATTCTTCACATACAAGAAGGGATTGGATGGCAAACGCCGAGACATTGAAACAGTCAATTTTAGCGCAAGTCGCAGAGTACTACCGCCTCGTCCATAGCGAGCAACCGTTTACACCGGGCGAGAGCCGCGTCCACTATGCGGGGCGTGTGTTCGACGAGCGCGAAATGGTCAATACGGTCGATTCGGTGCTGGACTTTTGGCTAACGGCCGGGCCGTGGGCGCAACAGTTCGAGAAAAAGCTCGGTGCGTTCTTGGGTGTGCGAGAGGTTTTTCCGGTCAATTCTGGCTCGTCTGCTAATTTGGTGGCTGTCACCGCGCTCTGTTCGCAGCAGTTAGACAATCCATTACGGCCGGGTGATGAAGTGATCGTCCCCGCTACCAGCTTCCCCACGACGGTCAATCCGATCATCCAAAATGGGCTTGTGCCTGTCTTTGTCGATATGAATGCGGCCGATCTCAATCTGGACGTGACGCAATTGGACGCAGCCCTGTCTGACCGTACCCGCGCTGTAATCTTCGCGCATACGTTGGGCATTCCGGCCGACCTCGATGTGATCAAAGCGTTCACCGACAAACACGATCTCTATTTAATAGAAGATGCGTGTGACGCACTCGGCAGCAAGTGGAATGGCAAAATGGTCGGCACGTTTGGCGATTTTGGCACACTCAGTTGCTATCCGGCGCACCATATCACGATGGGCGAAGGGGGCGCTGTGTATACCAATCAGCCAAAATTGGGCAAGATCGCCCGTGCCGTGCGCGACTGGGGACGTGACTGCTGGTGTGGGTACAACAGCCCGGTCAATGGCAAATGCGGCATCCGGTTCGAGCGAGAAGTGCCGGGGATTCCGGGCTTTTACGATCACAAGTATTTTTATACCGAGATCGGATACAACCTGAAATTGACTGACCCGCAAGCAGCGATGGGTGTGGCGCAGTTGGACAAGTTGCCTGACTTCATCGCTACGCGCAAAGCCAATTACGCCTATCTCCACGCAGCCTTCCAGCAATTTGACGATTATTTGCAATTGCCAGAGCCAGACGGCCGAGCCGATGTCTCTTGGTTTGCCTTTCCGATGATGGTGCGCGAAGGTGCGCCCTTCCAACGGCACGAATTAACCCGCTACTTGGAAGCCAATCACGTAGAAACACGCCTCATTTTTGCAGGCAATATCACACGCCAACCCGCCTATCAGCATACGACTTACCGCGCTGTCGGTGATTTGCGCGTGGCAGATGATATTATGGAGCGAGGCTTTTTCGTCGGTGTCTATCCGGGGCTGGATCGGCCGCGCTTGGACTATATGATCGACGTGTTCAAGAAATTTTTAAGACGGTAAATCAGTACGTCAGCATTTCAGTATGTCAGGGAAGAACATAGCCGTCTTCAACTGAAATACTGACCAACTGAAATGCTGAAATACCCATTAACTGAAACAGTATGAAACTATCTGTCATTATTTGCTGCTACAACGAACGAGAGTTTATCGAACAGGTGATCGCGGCGACGCGAGCGGTTGATTTGGGTGCGTGGGAGCGCGAGATCATTGTGGTCGATAATTGTTCGACGGATGGCACGCGAGAGATTTTGCACCGGATCGAGCAAGACGCGCCGGAGATTAATGTGGTATACCACGCTCAAAATATGGGCAAAGGGCAGTCGATTCGCACCGGGATCGCGCACATGACGGGTGATTATATGCTCATTCAGGATGCCGATTTGGAGTATGACCCGGCCGAGCATCGGCGTTTTTGCGACTTTGCGGCCGTCTATAAACCGGACGCACTGTTTGGGTCGCGGGTGCTGGGCGGCAAGATCGTCACCAATTATCAACGTACCTATTGGGGCAATCAATTTTTGACATTTGTCACCAATTTGCTGTTTGGCGGCAACCTGACCGACGTGGCGACAGCAACGAAAATGGTACGGGCGGACGTGATCCACAATTTGCATTTGACGACGACTGATTTTAATTTGGATTTTGAGTTGCCCAACAAAATTTTGCTGGCTGGCTTCCAAATCGATGAGATACCGATCAGCTATCGGCCGCGCACCTACGCACAAGGCAAGAAAATTCAGGCGAAGCATGGGCTGTTCGCTATTTTGACGATGCTGCGCGATTGGATAGGGATCACGCCTGTGTTTGTGGATGATACGCTACCGTCGGAACGGGAAATGAAGCGGATGGTCGATTCGGTCGATTTACCGTAGGTGGGAGAGAAAAAGGGATTCAGATGCTTTTATGCAATAATTGTGGGGCAGAGAATGGGGATGAGAGCAACTATTGCGAGTCATGTGGGGCAACACTGCCGCCCAAGCCATCGGCACGCAAGCGGCTGATGCAGACGATGCTGGTACGGCCGCCAGCCCCCAAACCAGCCCCCCCCAAACGAACGGCCGCAACGGTAACAGTCGCTTTGCTCGATGGCAAACGGTTTGTGCTGCGGGGCAATGGGGCGTTTGGTGTCGGCCGGGCAGATGGGGCGATGGGCTGGCATCCGGCCGTTGATCTCGCCCAGCACGGCGGCGAACCGGGCGGCGTATCCCGTCGTCACGCCCAAATCGACGTGATTAATGGGAAAGCGTATGTCATTGATATGGATTCCAGCAATGGGACAAAGCTCAATGGGTGTACAGTAGCAGCAAACACCCGCCACGCACTGCGAACAGGGGATGAATTGCTGTTCGGCCGTGTATTGGCACGTATTGAGATTGCTTGAATTTCTGTCAACGGCGACAAGTCAAGACGCACCACCGGTGCGTCTCTACATGAATGTTAACGATGAAACACGAAACGGCGACAGCCACCCACCCCGGACAAGTACGCGATCTCAATGAGGATCGCGTTTTAGTGAAACAGCGTGATAGTGCGCTAGGGCCGCCGTTGACGCTGCTGCTGGTGGCCGATGGCATGGGCGGTCATCAGGCGGGCGAGGTGGCAAGTCGGATTGCGGCCGAGACGATAGAGGCACAATTGCGCTGGTACATGGAGCGACATGAGACGGAAGACACGCAACCGATTGCGGCGGCCGATCAATCACCAGTCGCCCATTTAGCGAAGCGGTTGCAGTTGGCAGTGGCGGCTGCGAACGAAGCGATTTTTGCCTACGCGGCCAGCCATACGGCCGAGGCGGGGAACATGGGAACGACAATCACGTGTGCGCTCGTCAAAGAAAATCATGCGGTGATTGCGAACGTGGGGGACAGTCGCACCTATCAGTTACGCGGCGGCCGATTGCAGCAGGTGACAGACGACCATTCGTTTGTGGGGCATCTCGTTCGCATGGGCGAGCTACGGCCGGATGAGGTGTACGACCACCCAAAACGCTCGTTGATCACCCGTGCGCTGGGCGGCAAACAGGCGGTAGACGTAGATGTGTTTACCGTTGCGCTCGATGTGGGCGACCAATTGTTGTTGTGCAGCGATGGGCTGTGGGAAATGGTGCGCGATGAGCGGGAAATAGTGGCGGCGATGGGGATGGGCGCGGCCGAACAGGCGGCGCAAGCGTTGGTCGATCTCGCCAATCGGCATGGGGGCGAGGACAATATCGCGGTGGCGGTGGTGAAGATGACGGCCGACGCGCGGAGGCGCACAGACAAATGACAAGGTATGTAATTGTGGGAGATGGCGGCGCAGGCACGACGGCCGCGCAGACGATTCGGCAGCGGGATCGCTCGGCCGAGATCATGATCATTTCCGATGATCCCAACCCGGCTTACTATCGGGCTGCATTGACCAATTATCTCGTGGGCGAACTGAATGAAGCACAATTGTGGGCAGTGCCGCCTTCTTTTTATAGCAAGCTGAAAATCGAGCGGGTGTTCGGCCGGGTGGTGGGGCTAGATACGGCCGCGCAACGGCTATCATTGCAAAACGGGCAATCTGTGCCGTATGACCGCTTGTTGATCGCGGCCGGGTCACGGGCAAAACGGCCGCCCTTTGCCGGGGGTAGTCTACCGGGCGTGATGACGATGCGAACGTTGCGCGATGTGCGCGAAGTGATCGATTTGGTCAAGCTAAAGCAGCTCAAACGCGCCGTGATCGTGGGCGGGGGGCCACTGGCGATGGAGTGGGTGGTCGGCTTGCACGAGCGCGGGGTGCGTGTCACTTATGTGTTGCGCGGCGACCATTTGATGCGCCGAACACTGGATCGCACCGCGTCTGATCTAACGCTGTCACGCATGAAATTAGCAGGGGTGGATGTGCGGACAAATGAGGAGGTGGCCGAGGTGCTGGGGGACGGCCGGGTGACGGCCGTGCGGCTCAAGTCGGGCGCAAAAATCGGGTGCGAATTGGTGGGCGTGGCGATTGGGGTGACGTGCAATACGGAATGGCTGGCGGGGTCGGCCGTGTCGCTGGATGCGACGACGCAAGCGGTGCTGACAGACGACAAAATGGCGACGACGGCCGCTCACATTTGGGCGGCCGGGGACGTGGCGCAAGTGGGCGAGCATCTGCTGCAACTGTGGGAACCAGCGCGGCTGCAAGGGCGCACGGCCGGGGTCAACATGACGGGCGGCGAGGCGCGTTTTGCATTGGGAGCCCATTACAATGCGACCCGCTTGTACGATCTTGATTTTGCCAGCGTGGGCGATTTTCGGGAGGACAATGGGGTGACGGCACTGGTCGATTTTCCGCGCACCGGCAAAGAGATTCGCTACCGCAAACTGTTTGTGCGGGGTGGTCAGCTACAGGGCGCGATTTTGTTGGGGGATCGCAAATTGGGGGTGCGGCAGCGCGGCCGTCTGTATAAAAAGCTGATCGATGCGCGGCTCAATATCACCGAGTTGATGCAATCGCCGTTTGATGAATTACCGCCGTTGCTCGACCCACATTTTGACCTACGGAGCTGGATTGAGCATGTGGTACGGCCGTCCGAAAACACGCTCGGCGCACCCAAAACGGTGGTCAATCGCAATGGAGAAATGCGGCGGACGCAGGCGTTTAAGCTGCCCGTCCAGCCAGACGCGCCTACGAGACAGGCGCAAGCGAAAGCGACGGAGGCATTGACGGCCGTGGGGCTGCCTGCACCGATGAAAACGATGATGCGTATCGGAAACGATGTTGAGCATCCGGCATACGTGATTGTGGCAGGCAAGAAGATCAAGCTGGCGCAACGGCAGATCGCGGTGGGACGGGCGGCCGATGTGTGCGATCTTGTGCTGAATGATGCGGGTGTCAGTCATGTTCACGCGCACATTGTGCAGGACGGCCGGGATTGGTATGTGCGCGATGCGGGTAGCCGCAATGGCACGTATGTGGGCGAAAAACGGGTGACTGTGCCGCATTTGCTCGAAAATGGGGACGAGTTGGTGCTGGGCGAAAGTCGATTGCGCTTTGAGACGGCCGTGCCGCGCCGCACGAAACAAGTGCAGTCAAAACCGCGTCCCCAAAAACAGGCGGCCGTTGCACTAGCGTGTCCGCATTGCGCGGCGACGATTAAAAAGACGACGAAGTTTTGTCCGCAATGCGGCCGGGCGGTGGCAGAAGCAGAGCAGGTGCGGCCGTACTTGGTGGTGCTGGATGGGGCGCAAAAGGGCAGACGGGCGGTGTTGGGAGATCGGGCGTGGGTCGGCCGGGATTTTCATTGCGATCTGGTGCTGGCAAATGGGGTGATTTCCGGCCGTCATCTCGAAATTGTAAAACGCAATGACAGTTATTGGGTACGCGATTGGGGTAGCCGCAACGGATCACGGCTTGATGGTGAGCCTCTCGGCGCGATATTTGTGCTTTGGCAGCCCAACGATACTATATCTCTAGCCGATACTGTCTCAATACGCTTAAATACAACATGATGGGTGATTTTGTCTTTCTAGTAGTCACAATAAGCAGAAGAACCTGTAGGGTCGCTTTTTTGCAGTAACTGAGTCCACTGTAAGAACGAGATGAATAAGGGCGTTCAAATAGAGTAAGGGCGAGAA
>CALECP010000091.1 GCA_937949915.1 uncultured Anaerolineae bacterium | reverse complement strand
ATCCCCAAAAACAAAATGACCCCTTCAACAAGGAGCCATTTTAATTCAAGTGACAATTTAGTAAATTGGCTCATGTTTCAATCGGATATTTACGTAGCCCAGTTAGTTGCATAAACGAATGAAAAATAAAACGTGGATTATTTATTAAATATCGTTTCCATAACCGACGTGGCTCTGATGCAAATCTAAACAACCACTCTAGTCCATTACGTTGCATCCATATTGGTGCTTGCGGCTTATGTCCTGCATGGAAATCAAATGCCGCCCCAACACCTATCAGGATCGCAGGGGCTAGTTTTTCAAGATGCTGTTCCATCCAATACTCTTGTTTAGGAGCACCCAGCCCAATCCACACAAAGTGAGGTGATGCCGCATTGATAATTTCCGAAATTTGCGTATCTTCTTCTAAGGTTAACTCTCTAAATGGAGGTGAATAGTAGCCTGCGATTTGCAAATCAGGAAATTGCTGACTAAATTTATCGACCATTTCTTTAACCACTTCTTCGCTACCACCATAAAAAAAATGTCGGTACTCACAACTCTGAGAATGATCACAAAGTGCAAGCATTAGGTCAGGTCCATAAACACGCCCCATGTGTTCATTCCCTTGTCGCTTTCCCATCCACACTACTGGCATCCCATCTGGTGTTACCATACCAGCACGATTATAAATTTTACGCAGATGAATGTCGTCCCTGCACATCATGATGCTATGAACGGGGGTCACACAAACATAGTGAGCTTGTTTGCAGTCTATCCAATGATCAAACGTTTTCAGTGCCATAGTCATATTGATAGTACTAACATTAACGCCTAATAAATTAAAGCATGAGAGCTTACTAACGGGATTTGTGTTACTCATCGTCACCTGCCTGTTGAAACTTTCCCATAAATCGTTTCGGTCAACATCCCCAACTTTTCCCAAGTGTATTCTTTCGCCACTTTATCATATCCGGCTTTTCCCATCTTTTCACTCATAGACGGTGAGTCGAGTAGTAGATTGATACGATCCGCGATTTGTCTCCCATCCTGTGCTATAAGAAAACCATTTTCACCATCGTCTATTACTTCAGATACGGCCGGAATGTGACAGCCAATTACAGGTTTTTCAAAACACCACGCTTCGACATATACACCACCAAAGCTCTCTTGGGACGATGGTAAACAAAGGACTGTACATGCAGCAAGTGCATCAGTTTTTGTTTGTAAATCAATAGAACCAGTTCGAACGATACGTGCGTCCTTATCCTCAAAATAACTTTCCGAATCTTTAATTGCAGGTCCTGCAAATACAAATCGTGTGTCGGGATGTTTTTGCCAAACATCTTTAGTTGCATCAAGCAATTGTTGATACCCTTTATAAGATCGATGCTGACCCAAAAATAAAACAATGGGAGAATGCCCTAAATTATATTTTGAGCGAAAATGTTGTGGATCGGCCGAATCAGCCAAAATTGGCCCCATACCTGTCACATGAATACGCGATTCATCTACACCAAGCAATGACAGCGTTTTTTTTTCTGATTTAGTTAACGCGATTACACCATCGGCCGCACGATACAAATCGAGCCATGCGCGGTATCGCCATCCCGTCCAACGCGGATGATGCACAGGTGTTAGGATGAATGGTGCATCATTCTCCAGCGCAATTTGACGCGATGCGTAAGAAAATGGGACACGGCCGATTCGCACATTATGAACAACATCAACCCGCCCGCTTTGGCGCAAATGAGGCAGATAAACGCCTGAAATGTACGGCGTGACCTGATTCATCAATGGATAAAATCCGGCCGCAAATGGCACAAGGCGTACTTTTTCCCTTGTTGATATGCCGATTCGCTTCACTCGCACACCATCCACTTCATACTGCCACGATTCCCGGTGTGCATTGATCGTCGTTCCCGACAACCAATCAGACCGCACAGAATCCCACAGCGATGCAACCTGCACATCATGCCGATGATTAAGGTGCATTGCAGTCTTGTGGTGAAGCAATTGCGCTCCCCCCATCGAAGGCGGATATGCTGTTGATGTCAACAAGATATTCATCGTATCCAATCGTGGCTCGTTTCGTATCCCATCTCGATCAACAAGTCGCTACCAAATTGTCGGAACAATTCCAGCGTCGCATCATCATATTTCGTTACCCATTGACTCGGCTTACCACTGCGGAATGTAGGGCTCGATGGGGAAATCACATTTGGCAATAGTGATTTCCTTAACCATTGACGATCAACTGGTAAACCGATATATGAAAAAATATTCTCGATTGTTCTTTCGCGTGTATCAACATCACCTGTTAGTTCTTCAAATCGAACAACCATACAGTTTCTTTTCATCCAGCCAGTAAACTGTGCCAAATACTCAGCTATCGGCGGTATATTGGAACTGGTATCCCCTTTAACTAATAATTCAATTCTACTTTGGATATCATCTGCTGCATCTAATTGTTCACGTAAATGGTGTTTAGGGCTCTCAAAATGAGCCGAAGATATCACCACATCCCGTGGGTCACGAACCATGAATAATACCTTGGCATCGCTTTCTTCCAACCACTTGGCATAATTTTCAGAATAGTAAAGATGAGTCACTAAAACTTGACTAGGCTTCAGTCGGCCTAAAAGAGAATTCAAATCCCCATACTCATATACATTATCTGGATTAATAGTGGGAATAATTGGTCGGTACAATTCTGGATGCAAACATAAAATTCGCTCCAATAAATGTGTACCCGATTTGGGGATCGAAATTGTAACAATTTTCGGCATTGATCTACTTCGTACACGGTTCAGCAGTTTTTGCGGGGTAACCCCAAACCGTGTGGCCGTCCACCATTGCCTTTCTAACCAGCCGCTACTTTGTGCCATGCTTTTATCTAGTCTATCGATCAATACAACAACAATTTATTGGCGTCTACGCCTTCATTGTGCGGTTGATTTTCGCCTCAATCACACGATTCCATAATGACTCGCCCAGCATATTTCGTGCCACTCCTTTACTTAATATAAACAAAGCCTCCGGTGCATTACCCGGCTGGGCTCGCATAGCCCTTGTTAAACGTTTCAATGCTTCATCAAACTTCATTAAACTTGGTGTTAGCATACGACGAGCAGCAAACAAATCGGCTCGACTCTGGGCATCTAATTCACTCATCAGTCCTTTCTGGGCTATTGTTTTATAAATGCGATCTGCATCAAGAATAAAACCAGCAAACTCTGCGACCGATTTTGATTCGGTGTGAAAGCGATATAGGACAACATCTTGAGGCACGAATAAAAATGAGATACGTTCTGCAAGCTGCACCCATAAATTAAAATCCATCATATAACGAAATGTTATATCAACTCCGCCCAGTTCTTTGAGAACATCAAGGGGAATGAATGCTGACGGCTGTACTGGCCATGCTCGTGCCGACAAAATCGTCTCTAATGTGATAGTGCCTGATTGCCTTACACAATAACCGAGGTCATTGCCTATTTCATCGATCTTTTTAGCCCGTCCGTAAAGTACGGCCGGGTTATCCGGCTGCCAAGCATCAGCAATCGCCTCTAGTGCACCAGGCAAAAACACATCATCTGAGTTCAACCAGACAAACAAATCACCATTACAACGTGCTATCCCCTTATTGATCGCGTCACTTTGCCCTTTATCTTTTTCGCTGATCCAGTTGTAACGTGGATCATCATAGCTTTTAAGAATCTCAACCGTATTATCCGTACTGCCACCATCAATCACCCAATGTTCAATGTTCTGATAGCTTTGATTGAGAATACTGTCAATCGTTTCACGAATGAATTCGCCCTGATTATACGATGGCGTGATAATACTAATCAGTGGTTGTTGCTTCATTAGCTCTAACTATCCTTTATCATCATGAACGCAATACAGATGTCCCATCTTCGGCCAGATCAACTCCTTACCAGTGAACACCGTTTTGTTTTCAAGATGTTGAATACGATAACCATGTTGGAGTAAATATGGGACGATTAACGGACAACGATGATTATCATCAAAAAAACCATCATGCAATTCGATGAAAAAGGTTGGGCGTGCCATTTCAATTGTTTGGGACATTCCCTGCAAGACATGCCACTCAAACCCTTCAACATCTATCTTCACGAAATCAGGGAAAACACCGGACTTATCAACAAAATCGTCGATTGTTGTTACTGTAACTGTCCATGTTTTACTATTTTGTGTGAATTCATGTCGCTCTGATCGGAGCGATCCCATACCAGAGAATTTCTCTTCTAGGACAAGCGTCGCCTCATGGTTTTCTGCACCGACTGCCTTCTCATTAAGCGTCACGTTTGCGACATGATTGAGTGCTAAGTTATTCCGAATTTTGCGAGCATTGATTGGGTTGGGCTCGAATACTTGTACCTGCCCATTCCCCCTTACTTTTCGGGAAAAAAAAAGTGCAAACACGCCTTCCCAACCACCAATATCAAACACGGTCTGACCGGACAAATCAAGTGATAGGAGAAATTGATTTTCTTCCGATGCACGTTCATACGGAATAAAGCCCATACCTCCTTTTCGACGCATACCCTTGATCAATCCTTGTTGAACCGTATACACTCGATTTTCCAAAAGCGGCCGTACATAACGTACTGCTAATCTTTTTATCATTCTCTTATACCTTTATTGTTATTCATATCCCATTCGCGAAAATATTGGTGTAAATTTTTCATTTAAATGGGCAATTGTCTCTGTTCGGAGTTTGCGTCGATGGTCGCCTGGCATCACCTGCCGTTTATGGGACTTCACATCCTCAGATACATCAAAATTAGCCTTGCCAACTAATTGATCAATCGTTCGTTGATTTGTCTGCAAATGAAGATGTTCAGCAATTTGATATAACCATTCCTCAAAATTCACAACCATATCTTCATAGCGTAAAAAAAGAGTGTTCGGTCTCGATAGCAAATGGTTCGCATAATCAAGATACCGTTCAAAAAACATATCAGCTTTGCGAATAACATAATCATCAATCCTAGTCTGACGAGCCTCTTCGCGCATCTGAATGATGTCAGGATGTAGTACACCATGGCTCATCGAAACCGAATAGTAATAGGAGGTTAATACATCACGTGGGTCACGCAGGATAAGTAATATAGGGTTGTCATCTGGGGGATTAATTCCATAACGTTCACGAAACGGGCCAAAGTAAAATCCCGTTGGTTTAAAAACTTTGCTTGCAAACTCAGAGTCCAAAAAGTTTTCATACTGTGTATGATCCGTTCGTCCAAAGTATGCTTCCAAATGGATATGCTCCATTCCTTTATCTTCAGCTAATCGAGCCAAGTTTTGAAGAATAAATACAGACGCACACTTATGCGTTGTGAAGAAAAAAAAACTAGGATGATTACTATTACTGACGTGTTTCCCTTGCAGTGCTAATACTTCATTACGATATCGAAACTTTGCAACAGGTTTGGCAAGATAACGATGGAAAAACATTGGATAGTTATCTTGAACGTATTTCCCCGCCCTATGTACAACAGATTGTTTAGACATTAGACCTTATCGGAAATAAAAATCGATGAGAGAAACTGTCTCAACGGGTGAACGATTACTCACTCGAAGGTTAT
>CALECP010000090.1 GCA_937949915.1 uncultured Anaerolineae bacterium | reverse complement strand
AGGTTGGAAAGTTGAAAGTTAAGAGGTTGCTGGCGCGACATTAAACGACTCTGTATGACAGTGTAACATGATTGGGTGGGGTAACGGTAGCGTCATGACAGCACGGTTTTTCAGTGTTTCAGTAAATCAGTTTGTCAGTTTAATTTTTCGCACCTAAATATCGTGTTTTCATCCCTATTTGTAGCGACAATGTGACGAAACCCCAAAAATAAGCTGTTTACGGCCGACTGATGTACTGAGTAACTGAAAAACCATGATTATGACAGCAAACCTATATTGAATGCTAAAAATTGGTTGAAATCATTTGCCATACCCAGCGCACGATGGCACGGCCGACAAGATAGGCTGCCATGATGGCGAATAGCATGAACACGAGCAACACACCTTGCCGAAAGCCGCGTCCTATTACACCAAAATCAAAGTTGAGCGCACTGTCGAGGGCTGTATCGAAGCTGAGGGGTTGTGGTTCGGCCGGGTCTGCTTCGCCGCTCACAAAGCCGCTTTCGTCTGGGGTGGCTTGGGGGACGGGGGTGGGGAATGGGGTGAGCGAAGGCAGCACGTCTGGCTGCGGCTGTGGTTCGGCATCGGCCGAGGTGGGCAAAGGGGTCGGGATGGGTCGGGTCGGGATGGCAGTGGGGGTGGGGATCAGCGTGGGGGTGACGGTGATGGTGGCGGTGATGGGGGGAGGACTGGCTGCTCCGGCCGGATCGGCCGTGGGCGCAATAGAAGTTGGTACTGCGTCAGGCTCGGAGACGGCCGTGGGAGGCTGTGCTTGCGGTTGTGCCGTTTGCCCATTTGCAATTTGCAGCCCATTGATGAAATACTCATCCACATTTGAATCAGTTCGCACGATTCGCAAGCGCAACTGGTACACACCATCGGGATAGACAGATGCGCCCAAGCTCTCGCCCAGCGTCGTGTCCCACACGCCCAACGAGCCATTGGTGACAGGTGTATCGCCAGAGATGAACGGTATCCAGCCTGCCCCGGTGTTCGCTTCTTGCAGAAAAGCCAGCTCGTAACGCTGAAAATTATCCGCAACGGCCGTGCCTGTAATGGTGATGATGCCACGCAGCGTCACACCATTGCCGGGGGTATAAATGCCCGGTCTTGCTTGTGCGTGTACGTGTGCGGCCGAAAAAAGCAGCGTCAAAAAGAGAAATAGGGAGAATGATTTTTGTTTGGTCATACAGTTCGTGTGTCCAATATCAAGCGTATCACACGTTGACCGCTTGGCAACGATTTTTCATTTTTGCGCCGATTTGTGTCTGTCATAAACTGATATACTGATAAACAGAACGACTGAAAATAAGAGGATAAGGAGATAAATTATGTTGCGGCATGAAAATGTGTTGATAAAACGGATGTTATGCGTGTGTGGTGTGCTTATGGGCGCATTTTTTTGCCTCTTCTATTTGTTTGCGCTCACTTCTTTTGCCAATGATGTGCGTGCCAATGATGTGAGCGCGGCCGAGTCTGATCTGCTTGCGCTCAAATCAGTTGCGCCCATTACCAACCCAAAAGATGGCTCGACCATCACCTACACTGTCACTATCTTTAACCGAGGCCCCGATGCCGTTGGCAACATCATCGCTATCGACCAACTGCCGTTGGGCATCACGTATGTGAGCGATAGCAGCGAAAATTTGTACGATCCTGTGACCGGTGTCCTCACTGTACCGGGGGAGCTAGAGCCGGGTGGACAATACGATCTCTCTATTGTGGCAACAGTTGATGTGGGGGCATCTAGCATGGCTCCGATCACCAATGTGGTCATCATCAGCGATTCTGACTCGGAAAATGATAACCCGGAGAACAACCGGGCTGAAGTGGTGATCAACCCCCGTGCTTTAGAATCGCAGATGCAGGTGGTCAAATCGGTCGATAACCCGACACCGACGGAAGGCAGCTTGATCACGTACACGGTGCTTGTGTTTAATGGCGGGCCAGATAGCGTGCCGAACGCTGTGATGGTCGATAATTTGCCCAATGGAGTGACGTATGTCCGTGATGATGGAGATGGCACGTATGATCCGCTGTCTGGTATTTGGCATGTGCCGATCACGCTGAAACCGTTTACTGAACAGACAAAATATACGCTGACGATTGTCGCGGCCGTGGATGCAGAAACGGCCGGGCTGACGATTACCAATACAGCGACTGCTTCTGCCGAGGGATATTTTGAGATACAGCCCGGTAATGAGAGCGATACGGCCGTTATCCGACCCCGGCCGCCCATAGTTGGCGAAGGGGTGACGCTGGAGAAAACAGTCGATAACGAAACACCTGTTGTCGGTGATGTGATCACATACACGATTGAAGTTTCGGCGGCCGAAAACGCCATGCTGGTGCTGACCGATACGATGCCGGCCGGACTGACGTTGCTTACGCCATTAGCCGGAGACGCTATCAGTGTGATCGATGGGCAGACCATCGTGTGGCAGCCGCAGATGAATGAAGAGGGCGCGGCCGTTTTGACGGTGACGGCGCAAGTGAATGAAGGAGCAGATAAATTAGGTGTACTGACAAATAGTGTCACTGTATCGGGCGGTGGCATCGCTACCGCGACGGTACTGCCCCAAGCGCGGCCGTTGCTACCGGGCGCACTGACTATCACCAAAGCGGCCGTGCAAACGCACACAGATTTGACTTACACCGTGAGCATTACCAATATCGGTGGGCAAGCGGTACTGGCAGAAATTAGCGATCAAATGATGGGGGTGCAGGCGAACAATTGCCGCAACATGACAACTGGACAGGGCGCGGGGGGCTTGGATGGTGCGGTGCAATCGTTTCGGGAGCAGGTGCAAATCGCGGCCGGACAAGTGATTAGCTATGTGTGCCATGTCACCGTAGACCCGACGATTACCATTGTAAAAAACAGCGTCAGCAACATTATCGAAGTGGGGTCAGATGCGGTATACGCCATTATTCTGACTTCCGATACTGATCTGACCAGCACCATTCGGCCGACTGCTATTCATATCACCGATACGATTGCGCCTGACTGCGAGGCGACGTATGGCAGCTTTTTGGGGATAGACCAATATACGTGTACGCTGCCCGGTGTGCTAACGGATACGGTCGATACGATCACGGTTACGGCCGACTATCTATTTAGCAACGATGTGTCGGCCGTCATCGTGGATGAAGAAGGCAATCCGCTGCCCGAGAGCATCGTCTCTGCCACTATCACCACTGCGCTGACAATGACAGATACGGCCGTGACGACCTTGACATCCGTAGCGCGGACACCGATGGTCGTTCTCAGCAAAACATCTCAGTTGGTAGGCGATGCGATCACATGGACGATTTTTGTGACCAATGACAGCGACATCACCAGCACCATTCAGATCACCGACACATTTCCCGGTGCATTGGTCGCTGGCTGCAATGGGCAAGCGCCTACGGCTATGTTGACGGACATGATCACATTGGGGCCATTGGCCACGGCCGTGTATACATGTGCCAGCGTTATTTCGTCCACATTTGCGGTGACAGTTAGTGCATCGGCCGATACGATTTTGCTGGACGAACCGATCAGCTATGACGTAGAGATCGCCAATACGGGCGATGTGCCTGTCGAGGTGGAGGTGATCGACGTGGGGACACCGTATTGCGATATTGCCAGCGTCGTGATTCCTGTGACAACCACTGTTTTTACGTGTCTCTCTCCCCAGCTTTTGCCGACGAGCGACTATACAAACACGGTGCGCGTCATTGTCAAACCGATCATCAAGAATACGGTCTCTGCGGCCGTGATCGGTGTGCCGGATAGCGAGAGAAGCGTGACAGATGAGACGACTCTGCCACCGTACGAAGTGGATGACACGGCCGAGGGGCGGCTGCTGGAGCAAAAAATCCGGGTGGAGAAAACAGTTGGCACGACGGCGGGAACGTGCAGCCAGGGCAATGATGTGCCGATTGTAGTTGGCACGATGGCGACGTATTGCTATCGACTGATCAACACAGGCGACATCACTTGGGACGTGCATACGATTGTCGATTCGGTGCTAGGCACGATTGTCACCGACTTGGTTTTGCCTGTGCCACCGGGCGCAAGCTCGCCCCAGCTTTTGATGAATACCCTGGTCACGACAGACGTTGTAAATACCGTCACTTGGTCGGCCGAAAGTTTGGCTTACGCTGTTTCGATCACGGGTACAAGCATTGCCACAGTGACGGCCGAACTGCTGCCAGAGCCGTCATTGCACCTGGAAAAAACGGCCGAGCAGATAGACGATATACTCACGTACCGCATCACGCTGCTCAACGATGGCAATGTCCCGGTGACGGCCGTTCTCACCGATACGATGAATGGTATTCAGGCTAATTTTTGCACCAATGTAACGACCAACACACCGGCCGGGGGGAATAGCGATCCCCTCACCTCGTTCACCGAACAGATCACACTCGATGTTGGCGAAATGGTCAACTATGTATGCGAAGCGACTGTCGATCCAGCGATGATGATCACCCAATCCCCATCGACACAAATCGTGCCTGTTGGCGATGATGTGCTGTTGACAGTCACGCTCACGTCAACCTCTTTTCTCACCAGTACACTTGCACCCACCATCAAGATCGTTAATACAAAGGCGACTGATTGCAACCGCACCCTGACAGATTTTATCGGCACAATGAGCTATACCTGCACCGTGACCGACTCCAGAAATGATTTTTTGAACACGATTGATGCAGTCGCTGACTATGTGTTTAGCAATGCAGTCACGGCAACCATCATCGGTGTACCAGATAGCACCGTCACCAAAGTTCTCCCCCGTACACTCGAACTCACTGATCGTGATCGCGCTTTTGTCGATTTCTTTGTGCCGCCCAACCCATCGCTCAACGTGATCAAATCGTATGTCGTACCGGACAACGGCTCTATTCTTGATCTGACGTTGGGGGATGTCGTCTCCTATCAAATTCTATTGATCAATGATGGCGATGTGGCGATTACCGATGTCACGATTACCGATACGCTCCCTGGCATCATCGGCCCCGATTGCGGACTCTCTTTCCCGCGGACAGTGCTACCGGGTACACTGATCTTTTGCACCGCGCACTACACCATCACCACGGCCGATATAGATGCGGGGGTGTTTGTCAATCAGGCGATTGCAAGCGGTCAATATGAAGGGGAAACGATTGCGGCAATGGGGGAGCAAGTGATCCCGCCCTCTTTTGGGGCATCGCTCACTTTGCAAAAAGGGATATTGGCGAATGCGGATGAAGATGGGGACGGGCAGCCGTCGATTGACGATACGTTGACATGGGTGTTTACGGCGACCAATGAGGGCAATGTGCCGTTGTCTGGTGTGTCGATTGTCGATACGCTGCCCGGATTGAGCGCGATGAACTGCGACACGGCCGCGCCTGTCATCCTCGCCATCGGTCAATCGCTGATCTGCACCGCCACGTATACTATTTCGATTGAGGATGCAGCGGCCGGTGAGATCAGTAATTTCGCCACGGCCGCCTCGCGTGATCCGCGCTTGGAGGCGGTCGATGTGGTGCTGACCAAAATTGTCAAGCTAGACCCCACCAGCGCAACCCTGACCGTGCAGATCGGCGGCCGTGCGGCTGTTATTAATCGGTTATACGCGCTCTTAATTGTCGCTACGAGCGTGGTCTATACAAAGAAATCGGGCATCAATTTTTCTTGGGGCAGGTCTGGATCGACAGAGTAGGGCGACAGATCAGTCACGCCTTCGGCCGCCAGCACTTCATCATCGACAAAGAAGTTGCCGTTGCAGGTGGTGTGATCGCGTGACAGGATGGCGAACGCAGCATCGGCGATGATGGTGGGGGTGCGCGACCGTTTTGCCATCTGTTCGCCACCGAGCAAATTCCGCACGGCGGCTGTGTCGATGGTGGTGCGCGGCCAGAGCGCGTTCACGCCGATTTTGCCGTCAAATTCACCCGCCATGCCCAAAACGCACATGCTCATCCCAAATTTTGCCATCGAATAGGCGGTGTGTCGCTTGAACCAGCGTGTTTCCATGTTGAGTGGCGGCGACAAATTGAGGATGTGTGGGTTGTCTGCTTGCAGCAGGTGGGGGACGCATTTTTGGGCGACCATGTATGTGCCGCGTGCGTTGACTTGGTGCATCAGGTCGAACCGTTTCATCGGTGTTTCGACTGTGCCAGCAAGGAAGATCGCGCTGGCGTTGTTGATCAAGATGTCGATGCCGCCGAAGTGTTCAACGGCTTGGGCGACGGCGTTCTCGACGATTTCTTCGTGGCGAATATCGACGACGAGCGGGAGGGCGTTGCCTCCGGCCGCTTCTATTTCGGCCGCGGCCGTGTAGATAGTGCCGGGTAGCTTGGGGTGGGGTGCGGCCGTTTTGGCAGCGATCACGATATTGGCACCCGCTTGCGCCAAGCGCACACCAATTGCTTTGCCAATACCACGACTCGCGCCGGTGATGAATACTGTTTTTCCAGAAAATGTGGTCATAAATGGATGATAGCATTGCCCACCCTATTTGCCATCCGTCCAAAAGGAGGGGAATGGAAGGGAATAAGATAGGAGCTAGACAAATCAGTGCGCTAGATCACTAAATATACCCTTGTCGATTAACACTTTTGACGTTGTATGGTTCATATCTCGCGGCCGTCTTTAGCTGTATGATATGTGTATATTCATTGATTAGGTAGCCATTTCGGGGAAACCTAAAGCAGACAATAAGCAGTAAGTTAGTTAGTTATTGGTAAAGCAGAAGTCCAATTTATAGCATGTATTGAAAGTAACGTGGTGTATTCATAGATCGTATTATTTTTGCTTATTCGTTCAGGGAAAAGGACGTTTGATAGCAAGTAGAAAGCAGACACCCCCATTTCAACATCGCTAAGAAGGTATCGTTATGAAAGTCGTGTCCTACACAGGGGCAATGTCGCCCTGTGGACGTGTTTTGTATTCGGATCGCCGAGTCACTTTGATGGTGGCTGTGGCGGCATTTTTGATCATATTTTTTGGCTTGACAACTATTTCACACGCTGCGGGGCTGGACGTAGCGCATGGCACGGCCGCCACTGGCACCGGCCCTTTTGACACCACAGGCAATTGCCCCACCCAACAAAAAGGAGATGACTGTAGCGCGAATGATGACATCGTGCGGACAAATGATACGGTCGCGTATTTGTGGAGTGTCAGCACTGGCTCGATCACCGAGACCAATGTGACGCTGACAGGCACGATTGAGGCGGGGATGACGTGGCAAGAACCGATTCCCGCACCGTGTACGGGCGCGGGGTCTGGCATTTCGGCCGATGGGTTGACGCTCGTCTGTGTTGTGCCGCAAATCACACCAGATACGTCGATGGATATTTTGCCCATCGCCAAAGTTGATTATGATACAGAGAATGGGGAAACCAACACGGCGACGCTTTCGGTGGCGAGCGATGATTGCCCTGAAGAAACGCCTCCCGATACGACTGTGACTGTTTCGGCCGCGCCCCAGCTCGATCTCGAAAAGAAGAATCCGGGCAATGGCGGTATCGCGGTCGATGCAAATGGTGAATCAGGGATTGTCTACTTCTATCCCGTCTCTATTTTGATGGCGAACGGGGGTAAGGGGAGCGAGATCGTCAATCCGCCGATTACGTTTACCGATGATTTGTCTGGTTATCCGGACGGAAGCAAGCTGTATGACTGGGATGGCAAAAATTGTGGACAGAATGAGCAATACTACAACCATAATGGCATTCCCATAGGCACAGGTGGCGGTGATCGCGGTGTGGCGAATGGTGGTACATGGGCGTGTATCGATAATGGTGGCGCGATTTCCGTCACGATTACGGGGGCTGACTTAACGGGGCAGCATTTGCCCATAGAAGATCGTGATGGCACGGTATTGGATGCCGATGAAGCGTATGTTGTCGCGGGTATTATTCCGATCTGGGTGCCTATTCAACCGATCAAAGATGCGGGTGGCTTGGAGGTAACAAATGTTGTTACCGACTTTGATCCAGATAGCATTAGCGGCGAATCTAACTTCCTTGATGAGAAAGAACCAATAGAAAACAACGACCATGTACATACTATTCCGGCCGGAGACGGTTACTTCCAAAAGTATTTCCAAAAAGCGAACGGTTTGTTGCCCACAGGACAGACCCAATGGAAGTCAGGTGATGGTATCGTCGGCCCCGGCGAAGATTTTCGGGCGCGGATTTACGCCCGCAATCGTGCGATTCTGCCGTGGGAAAATTTTATTTATTGCGACAAAATCGACACTTCTACCTACTATTTGCGCCCCAATGCCTCTGGTGATGCTACGACGTTCTCTGTGCATACCAACCCTGTCATGCCGTTGACAGAAGGAACTGATTTTGTGGTTGAATATGGGCGTGTGGCGAACCAACAGACGAGTAAATGCGATGATGCTGATTCGCCAAATGGCTGGTACGCATCGACCAATGCGTATCTGGCAGCCAATCCGGGCGATACATTGCAAGATGACATCAACGCTGTGCGTGTGCGTTTTTTGACTGACTTTCAGCCTGAGCAAAAATTTTCACTTTTCACCAATTTAACGACACGGACAGACGTACCGAATGGGACGATTTTGCCCAATTATGCTAATTATTTCACCGATACGCTGAGAGATGGCAAGTGGTCTGTCAATAACTTTGACCCTGAAGAGTATAGGAACATCGGCTTGGGCGACCGTGTCACGATGTCGCGGGGGTCTGTGCGAATCACTAAAGATTCATCGCCGACCGATGTTGCCTCGATCACGGCCGGTGATGCGATGAGCTATAGCTTGCGCTGGACGGCGACGAGTGAAACGTCGGCTAATTTGTTGGACGTGATCATCACTGACACGCTCCCGGCCGAAATGACGTACACAGGCGCAACTCCTGTGCCAACAACTATTATCAATAACGCTGATGGTACGACAACGCTCGTGTGGCGATTGGGTGATGTGCAGGAAAACACAAGCGGCACGATTATCATCAATACTATTTCAGATGAGGCGATTCCCAATCTGACGGACAAGATCAATCGTGTGATTATCAGTTCACCGACCGATGCGTCGCCAGATGAGTTTCGTGAAGATGCGTACACGGTCAAGATATTAAACTTTGCGGCGATGCAGACGCGCAAGACGACGAGTACACCGTTGATCGGGCAGGATGAGTCGTTTGATTACACTATTTTCTATCGCAATGTGGGCAAGCAATACTTCCCGGCCGTAGACATTATCGACGTGTTCCCGTATATGGGCGACGGCCGCACTCCAGCGACCGCCTATACCGGCCAGATCACGCTCACCAATGTGACACCGGGCAGCACGGGCGATCTTTACTTTACGAATGCCGCGCCTGGTGGGATTAATGATGACCCGGCCGATAGCAGCAACGCGCTCGGTACGGGCAGCATTTGGTGTACGGCCGCGCAGCTTGGCACAACTGGCTGTCCAACGGCCGACTATGCTGACGTGACCGCGTTCCGGTTTGTTGACCAGGTGCAATTCCCCGCCCTCGACCCCATTCGCAACATCAAAGTCGAATTTGCATCGCAGGGTAACATCGACGGCGATGTGTACACCAACAGTTTCTCGGCACGCGCAGACGGCTTGACACTGCCGGTTAAATCGAACCAAGTGCCAGTCAAAGTGTTGGCGGCCGCCTATCTCGATATAACAAAAGAAGCGGACGTGAAAGCGGATAGCTGCATGACGGCCGATCAAGAACTGACCTACACCATTGTTGTGACCAATATCGGCCGCGGCCCCGCATGTGAGGCAACATTTGTCGATACGATTCCGACCAACAGCACCTATGTCAACGGCTCGTTTTATTTGGATGGCGTGTTGCAGAGTGACCCGACAGGCAGCGTCACGTTCCCCGTTTCGGGGACAGGTGATAGTTGCGATGACGGCCGTCCCGCGCTTGCTATCGGCGAATCGTTTACCGTGCAGTTTAGCGTTCTGCCAGACCCCAATTACAACGGCAACTTGCTCAACCAAGCGCAAGTCAATGGCGTGGTAGACCTGAGTGGCAACCCATACAACGATGTGCCAGATAGCTATAGCAGCATCGACGCAGACACATTGGAAGATGATACGGTCGTTTGCACCAAGCCAGAAGCACCTGATATGACCGTTCTCAAAAACAATGATGCGAACCAAGATAGTGTATTCACCGACAGTGAAACGTATAGCGGCGCATTGCCGATTACGGTGCCATACTTGATCACGATCACCAACGATAGCGTGTCTGACATGACGATTACGAGCATTGGGGACGATACCCATGCGATTGGAGCGTGTGCCAGTTTGCTCAATACGGTTGTGCCTGGTAATGACGCTGTAAGCTGCCAATTTGACGTGACGTACACCGAAGATATTCAATCGGTGGTCAATATCTTTAGTGTGACGGCCGAAAATGATGGCGGCACTGATGCTGCTGATGATCCCTCGACGGTGGCGATTCCTGACCTCACTTCTTCGATAAAAGTAACGAAAGATGCGAATAAGGCGACGGTGCTGGAAAACGGCGAAAATGTGCAATTTGTGATCAATGTCGAAAATACGTCGTTGGGTGATACGGTGGTGATCACAGAGGTGATCGACACGGTGTTTGGCGATGTGGGTGGCAGTTGTGCGCCCAGCCTCCCCGCGACGATTGAGCCAACTGAGACAGTCGTGTGTACGTTTACGCGCTTTGTCGGTGGCAACGCTGGCGACGTGCATGAGAACACGGCGACGGCGAAAGGGACGGACGATGATGGCAAAAATTTAGAGGATAGTGATGATGAGACGGTCGAGATTTTGGATCGGCCGTCCGCGATCAACGTGACGAAAACGGCCGACCCTATCCGGGTGCAAGAGCCGGGTGAGAATGTGACATTTACGGTGGGGGTACAAAATATCTCTGCGGCCGATACGGTCACCATCACCAGCGTGATCGATAGTGTCTTTGGCGATGTTGGGGCTGACTGTGCGCCTGCGCTTCCGGCCGTGCTTGCGCCAAATGAGACGATCAGTTGTCAGTTCGTGCGCTTCATCGGTGACAATGCGTATGACGTGCATACAAACACGGTGACAGCAAGCGGTGTCGATGACGACGGCGAAACAGTTGAAGATGACGACGATGCACAGGTTGATGTCGATGATATTCCGTCCGCGCTCAAAGTCGTCAAAGTAGCCACCCCGACGGTGGTGCTGGAAAACGGGGATGATGTGACGTTCACGGTGACAGTCGAGAATATCTCGGCCGTTGATCCCATCACCGTCACAGTGGTCAATGACAGCGTGTTTGGTGACATCACCAGCCACTGTTTGCCCGCCATTCCGGTGATGCTCAACCCAACGGACACCATCACCTGTACGTTTAACGAAATGATTACGGGTAACGCGGGGTATCAACATTACAACATTGTGACCGCCTCTGGCTACGACGATGACGGCGCAGAGCCATCTGACGATGACGATGCGACTGTAGACGTAATCGACGTGCCATCGAGCATGGAAGTGACGAAAATCGCCGACCCCGTGCAGGTGTATGAATTGGGCGATGATGTGACATTTACTGTCAGCATCGAAAACACATCACCGAGCGACACGATAACGGTGACTGACGTGATGGACGATGTGTTTGGCGATATTAGCGGCAGTTGTCTGCCTGCGATTCCGGCCGAGATCGCGCCGGACGCGACGATTACGTGTACGTTTGTGCGCGAGATTACGGGCAATGCTGGCTATGTGCATACCAATACGGTGACAGCGCAAGCGACAGACGACGACGGCGAAACATTAGAAGATGACGATGATGCGACAGTCGAAGTGCTGAATGTGCCATCTGCTATCGAAGTGCTGAAAGTGGCGACCCCGAATACGTTGTTCGAGCCTGGTGGCGATGTGACGTTTACGGTGACAGTCAAAAATATCTCGGCCGTCGATACGGTGGTGATCACCAGTGTGGTTGACAGTGTATTTGGCGACATCAGCAGCGATTGCGGCGGTTTGCCTGCCACGTTGCTCGTCACACAAGTGCTGACGTGTACATTTACCCGTGAATTGATCGGGGAGGCGTGGGACGTGCATACCAATACGGTGACGGCCGAGGGTGTGGACGACGACGGCGAAACAGTGACAGATGATGACGATGAAGAAGTCGATTTTGAGAACGTGCCATCAAGCATCAAAGTGACCAAGATCGCACTGCCTAGCTCCGTTGCAGAGCCGGGGGCAGATGTGTCGTTCACCGTGATGGTGGAAAACAGATCGCTGGTCGATACAGTGACGATTACGCAAGTGGTCGATAGCGTGTTTGGCGATGTGGGCAGCAGTTGTGCGCCCGGTCTTCCGGCCGACATTGCGCCGACAGAGATGATCGTTTGTACGTTCGTCGAATTTGTCGGTGGCGAGGCGTGGGACGTGCATACCAACACAGTGACGGCCGAGGGTGTGGACGACGATGGCGAAACGGTAACAGATGACGATGACGAAACGGTAGACATCACCAATTTGCCGCCAGCGATTGTGGTCAACAAAGTGGCGGACAAAGCGTTCGTTATCGAATCGGGCGAAGACGTGACATTTACTGTCACTATCGAGAACGTTTCAGTTGAAGATGATGTGACGATCAACACTGTTATAGACGACGTGTTTGGCGATATTGGCGGCAGTTGTGCGCCCAGTATTCCGGCGACGATTGCGCCGAGCGGCATCATTACATGTACGTTTACGCGCTTCTTGGCAGGTGACATCGAAGGCTTCCATGAAAATACGGTGACAGCGACTGGTGTTAGCGATGATGGTGAGCCAGTGAGCGACGATGATGATGAGCAAGTAGCATACGATGATGAACTGCCATTGCTTGATGTCGATAAGACGGCGCATGTACAGAGTGTGCCAGAACCGGGTGCGGATGTGACGTTTACGGTGACGGTGGAGAATAAATCTCCGGCCGATACGATCACAGTGACGACGGTCATGGACAGCGTGTTTGGTGATGTGAGCGCCGGTTGTCTGCCTGCCATTCCGGCCGTGATTGTGCCTGGTGAAACGATTACTTGTACGTTCACCGAATATATCGCGGGCAATGCAGGAGACGTGCATACGAACACGGTGACGGCCAGTGGTATCGACGACGACAACACACCAGTTGAGGACAGCGACGACGAAGATGTTGATTTCACCGATGTGCCTTCGAGCATCAAAGTGATCAAAAATGCTGAACCAACGGCCGTGCTAGAACCGGGCGCAGATGTGACATTCACGATAGATGTGATCAACACATCGGCCGTCGATACGGTGACGATTACGCACGTGATCGATGACGTGTTTGGCGACATTAGTACACACTGCCCCGCGTTGCCTGCACCACTTGCTCCGGCCGAAACGCTGACCTGTACCTTTGTCGAATATGTAGAAGGCAATGCGGGTGAGCAACACCA
>CALECP010000089.1 GCA_937949915.1 uncultured Anaerolineae bacterium | reverse complement strand
ACCCACCGCCAAAGGAATGGCAACTTCTGTTGCAGCTTGCGTAGGCGGCCGTAGGATGGGTGTATTGGTCATTTCAACTGTTGGCGATTGCAAAATCGGTGTATTGGTCGGTATTTGCGTCGGCGTATCAGTCGGTAATGGAATGGGTGTGTTGGGTGGGGTACTCGTCGGTGTAAGTGTATGGGTTGGGGTGCTGGTGGGCGTGTCTGTTGGGGTGCTAGTTGGCGTATCCGTTGGGGTGCTGGTCGGTGTGTCTGTTGGGGTACTGGTTGGTGTGTCTGTTGGAGTGCTGGTCGGCGTGTCTGTCGGGGTGCTGGTCGGCGTGTCTGTTGGAGTGCTTGTCGGGGTTTGTGTGATAGTGCCTGGTGTTGGGCATTCGACATTGGCAGGGTTACTACCGTCTGCATTGCTTGATGTGTATGTATCAATGCCATCGTACAGCGCGAGAACAGCATCTTGCACCTGTATCAATCCCCATCCGTAGGAGATGTCCCGTCCGGCCGTGCCTAAATCTTCGGCCGTGTATGCCATGTGAGCGCGTACTTGGTCGTTTGTCAGCTCTGGGCAGCTACTCCAAATGACGGCCGCCGCCCCAGCCACATGCGGGGAGGCAAATGACGTACCGGTGAGACTAGCGTAAAGGGTGCCATTGACAAACACAGTGGCAACGGTGTCATCTAAATAAACAGTGGTGTCTTGACCTATATACGTGAGCAAATCTTGCCCATCGACTTGTGAAAGCGATACGGCCGGAATAGATGCACAACAAATGTTGTATGTGCCGTTAAAATTACCCGCCTCATTGTTGTAGATGACGGCCGCAATCCCACCACCTGTCACCACATTGTCGATTTTGGTTTGGAATGTCTCCGTGCCTCGCTCGCACAAGACGATCAAGCCTGCCCAACTGCCCGGTGTAGGGGCTGTGTTGCAATCGCCGCCGTCTACGGTCGCGGCCGTATATGTACCAGCCAGATCAGCTTCTGCGATTGGGTTGGCCACATATTCGTTTTTGTCGGCCGTCGAATCGGTGTTGGTACTGGGAACAGCGATGCCGGGAGCAGCCAATTCCATTTGGGCATTTTCCTGTGACCCACCGCCATGATTACGGGCTGCGTTGACCGATCCGGCCGATACGACCGAATCATAGGAGGCCGGGAACGCATCTGCATCCAGCGTACCGCTCGCCCCACCATCGTTACCCGATGCCGCCACAAGCAACACATTATTATTGTATACAGCCGCATAGCCTGCGCTCAATACACCGGCCGTGCCGCCTCCCAAGCTCATATTAACGATATGTGCGCCATTATCGGCACACCATTCTGCGGCCGCCAGCACCGTACTCGAATTAGCCAAGCCGCCATTATTAGGAAACACATCGACCATCATTATCTCGGCACCGGGCGCAACCCCCACATAGCCGAGATCATTGTCGGCCGCTGCGATAATGCCTGTCACAAACGTGCCATGAATCAGTGCATCCTCATACCAATTTTCACCCGTCACCCCATTCGCACCACCTACAATGTTGGCATATGTCAAATCTTCATGGGTACGATCCAATCCCGTATCGACAATACAAACACGCCGCCCTGTTCCATCTGCATTCGGCCATGTTTGGGGTGCTTGGATAATGTTGATATTCCACGGAATCGTCTGCGCCATCGGATAGACGGGCGGATCGATTTCCATGTTGGCGATACCACTGATTTTATTGGCACTGCGTTGCTGGCTCATCCCCATCGTGATCGCCAGCGTGTTGATGTTATCAAACTGGTGGCGAACGGTTGCCCCATTGCTTTCAAGGTCTGCGATGACGCTATCTTTCATGCCATCTTCATATGTCACAAGGATTTGCTCAGAAGCATTTAACGTCTCTGTTTGGGCAAATAGTTGAGTGGGTTGAACAAAAAGGCAATAGGCTACGACGAGTACTAGGAAGGTACGGACTACACTGTTTAGGTTTTTCATTTTCGTTACTACCGATAAAAATTCACACTTTTGCGGAAATGTAGCACTTTGGGGATGTACTGCAAATAAGTCCACATGTAAAAAAGGGTAAATCTTATATTCCGTAATCTGTTTATCACACTATATAGTGCGTTTTCAATCAGCGTTTGATACATGACGGCCGATTTACCAGATCAAATGACGGTGGTCAGCCATCAGTACATCTGATTAAATTGAGTAATATGAATGTACGTCAGCTATTACTTCCCGTTGTTGCGTGTGTGATATTGCTCTTTTTGGGACTCGGCTATCAGCGCAGCCAACTGCCTCCGCCGTGTGAAGGATGTGATGCACCAGAAATAGAACTCATGTTTTATGATGGGTATGAATGGCAAAATCAAACAGTGACCTCCCTCTCCGATATGCAAGGGAAAATTGTCGTTCTCAACTTCTGGGCTTCTTGGTGTGTGCCTTGCCAAAAGGAAGCCCCCATTCTGGAGCAGGCATGGCGCGACTATGAGGATGACGACGTACTGTTCTTAGGAGTTGCGTGGTCAGATACAGACACGGCCGCCCATCAATTTCTCGATCAGTACGACATCACCTACCCCAACGCGCCTGATCTTCAGCTACACGCTGAAAGTTTGTATCAGTTCTCCGGTATTCCCGAAACATTTTTCATCGACGATAAGGGTGTGATTTACAAATATCATCCCGGCCCGATTACAGAACGGTTGCTGACCGCAACATTAGACGAAATGGTGGCAGCCCGATGACGGCCGGTTCTATACTTTTCGCCATTGCGCTCTTTTTGCTCATTGCGGTGTATATTTTGCGGCCGCTCCTCATTCGTCGCCAGCCCCTCACCGCCGATCAAACGATCATCTTGGCCCAAAAAGAGCAGCTTATTCAGCAAATCCGCCTCCTCGATCTTGATTTTGAGACAGGCAAAATACCGGAAGATGTATACCTTCAAGAGCGCGAAAGCCTAACTGTGGGGGCAGCAACACTCCTGCGTCAGTTAGATACGGCCGAGCAGCCCAACATAGACGCACAAATCGAAGCGGCCGTTCGCCAGCTCAATTTTTCTGTTGATCAGTAGATATTTTATATCATTACAAATCTATCAGCAAATACTCAATATAGTTACGCTTCTCCGTTGAACCATACAGCGCAACCGTCACCTGATTCACGTCAAACATCATTTTCCCTTTTTGAATCTCGCGGATATAAAACTGATCACATGCCATCACCGCATCCCTGAAAGAGTCAATACCAAGCGTGACATGCGCGGCCGATAACGGCCCCAAGCGACTATCAGGCAAACGCAATACGCCTGCCTTTCTCGCTGCCCGCATCACATAGCTGATCGAGCTTTTAGAAACAGACTTATCATTTTTCTCATACCAATCAGCTAACATCTCAATCAAACCCTGCCACGGAATCGGCCGATTTTGTTTGAGGTAAGTGATGATGTCATGGAGAATGGTCAGGCGTATTTCATGCGTAACCACCCGATACCCCAACTGTTTCAAATGCGTTTTATACAGTGCCACCAATCCGTCAGTTTCGTTAACCGTTAGGCCTTTTGGTAACACATAGAGCGTCGTACCATCTCTGTACAGTTGCACAATGTCTGTATGCTTTTCCAATATCCGGCCGAACCCCAATCGCCCCTGCATATAGTCGCCAAACTGCTCACCACTAATTTTTTGCACGATATTCCGAAACACACTAGCGCGTACCCTGTCCTCTGTCGAAAAAGCCTGTTGTGATGCTTGTTCTAGCCACTCCTTAACTATCTCATCGCCTAACGAGGCTGTCTGTTCAACAAGATCATCATAATAGATAAACGAATCACACAATGTCGAGAAATGTTTACTCGCTGTATGACGCACACCGCACCCAATCACCTGTTTACCATATTGTTGTAGCTTCTGCACCAGAGGAATAAAGTCACGGTCGCCTGTAATCAACACATAATGCTGGAAATTATACGGTTCAAACAACGTTTCCACGGCATCGGCGACCATCTGCATATCAGCCAGGTTCTTATCACTATTGTTTAGTGGCACAACCGATTGCAGAACAAATCCCTGTGCGGCCAACTGCCTCGTCAACATTTTCTGTGACCGCCAATCCCCATACGCTCGTCGTAGCACGACCCGGCCGCCTGTTTCCGCACACACACGCTCGATCACAGCCTCAACATCAAATGAATATCCTGCTTCGGCCGCGCCGATAACTGCATTGTCTAGGTCAAGGAAAATTGCTATGTTGTTATCCATTGTGCCTCACACTTTAGAATGATTGTACAAGATGAGAGGCAACACTGCGAATGATGTTCCACGTGAAACATTCCTCATGTAGAGACGTAAAATCTTGCGCCTTCATCTTTATTTCTCCCATGTTCCACGTGAAACATTGCAATCATTTCTTCTCCTGCTACCATTGCCTTTATGACAAATATGCCACGAGTTTGCGACTATGAAGGATCAGATTATCGGACACGTTTCTGGGAAAACCAGGGGCGCGAATACGAAGATCAGGTGGAACGGATAGCCCTGAGACGGCTAATGCCAGCCACAGGCGGCACATTACTTGATATTGGTGCAGGATTCGGCCGTTATGCAGATGAATTTCTCGGCTACCAAAAAGTGGTTCTCCTCGATTTCTCAGCTTCATTGCTGCGCGAAGCGCGTGAACGCTGGGGAAATGACCCACGTTTTATCTATGTAGCGGCTAATTGGTATCAGATGCCGTTCGTCGATGGGCTATTCAACACAATGGTGCAACTACGCACCATCCACCATGCCGAAAATGTGCCTGGGCTTTTCCACGAACTCGGCCGTATCGCAGCACCACGCGGCACATACGTCCTTGAATTTGCCAACAAGCTCAACCTCAAAGCGATTGCCCGCTACGGATTGCGCCAGCAACCCTGGTCGCCCTTCACTCGTGAGCCAGTCGAATTTGTCGAAATGAACTTCAACTTCAATCCGGGCTACATTCGAGACCATCTCAAAGTCGCCCAATTCAAACCCGGCCGCACATTAACCGCCAGCCACTTCCGTATGGGTGTTCTCAAAAGCAACGTGCCGACAGGGTTGCTCGTGAAACTAGACAGCCTCGCACAGCTAACCGGCAACTGGTGGCAGCTAACCCCCAGCGTCTTTGTTCACAACCAGCACCCTGCCACCAACACGGCCGCACCCGATCACCTCTTCTTCGCCTGTCCCACCTGCCGCACCCCGATCAACGAAGTAGACAATCAATTAACCTGCTCTGGCTGTGGGGCGGTATGGGGCAACGAAGACGGCGTATACAACTTCAAACAACCAATCACCCCGTAGAGACGCAAAATCTTGCGTCTTTTTCTTATTCTTCATTTTTTTCCCACAAACCGAAACCAGAAAACGAGAGCCACAAAATCTTGTGGCTCTACCGGGTCACACCAATACCCCACACAACCGCATCACCACCAGCCAACAACGGCAACCGATACGCGCCATCATACATGCCCACCGCAATGCGATACTGCCCGGCCGCCACATCGGCCGGAACATCGATCACATATCGGCCGACCACCACATCACCCGGCCGCCACAACGCAGTCGGAAAATTGTCCGCCACCTTCTCCGTTGCCAGTGGGGGGCTATCACCGCTCGCCAACACCCCATTTTCACCCAAAAGCTGCACAAATACCGTCATATCACGATATAAAATATCATCTGATCCCCATGTCAGCGTAATCGGCAGCTGATCCCCCGCTTTTACCGTCGTTGGCATCTCGTACCCAACCAGCGTCACTCCCTCAAAATGAGCATCAAGCACCGTCTCTGGCACGGCCGAACCATTCCCCCGCAACACCCCATCCCCCACCGTCACCAACCCGATCTCATTCCCGGCCGTATCACGTGCTGTCAACTCCACATCATTCTCCGGGTCATACACCGCCACCTTTACCCACAGTCGATTCGGCGCAAGCGCATCCCCATCCACAAACAAGCGATACTGATCGATCCAAATATCACCCGGCCGCCAGCGACTCGTCGGCACCATCCCCCAAGCAGGGTGGCGGTTCACCTGCGCTACCGACTGCAAATCCCGGCCGAGCAAATGCACACTCGTCAAATAATCATCGGCCGTCTGTTGGCCAGATCGCCAATACAGCGTCACATCAAGCGGCACATTCGCGCCCGGTTCTGTCTCTTGCCCCGGCCGCACCGCCACACCCACCAACGAAACAGCCTCCCCAAACACAATCGGGCCAAAGGCAGCCTCAGCAGGCACTTCGTATAGTTTTGCTGGCTCAACATACACCGGCCGAATCACAAACACACCCACCAGCCCCGCCAACATTCCCAAACCTGCTACAAGCCCGCCTCTTAACTTTTTACTTTTCAACTTTGTACTTTTTAACTTTTTACTTTCCAACATCCCCACAACCCCACACGCGATCACCACACTCACCCCCGCCAGCCCCGGAAAAATCAACCGTCCCTGAAACGCCGAATACGTCAACGTCCATCGAATCAACAGCCCAAACAAAATCAACGGCCACACCAACACCAACCACGCCCCCCGCACACGCAACCCCCGCCACAAAAACCCCACAAAACCCACTATCGCCAGCACATTCAAACAGTTATACACAAACTCCGGCATCGCAATGTTCACCCCGCCAAACAACCCCCAAAAACTGCGATAAAACGCCCCGATTTCCCCATAAAACTGCGCCCACGTCAACGGCGAATCCCGCACCCCCTGTACCTCGATAAATACATTCAGCGCCGTAATATCGCCATAGTTAACCCAATTAAACCAAAAGAGGGGGGCAGCCAACCCAAACGCAATCCCCGCCACCAGCACCCCATCCACAAACAAAAGCCGCCACCGTCGCTGCCGCCACGCCAGCACCGCCATCGCCACCCCCGTCAGCCCCAGCAACGCCCCCAAACTGAGCTTCGTCAACATCCCCAACCCCAACACAACTCCCAGCATCACCAATCGCCAAAACCCCACCTTGCCCTCGCGCTGCCACAGCCGCACCAGCCCATACAGCCCGGCCGCCCCCAGCAAATTAGCCAGCGAATCATTATTGACCGCCGCGCTCGTAAACAAAAACATCGGATTAAATCCGGTTAATGGCGCTGCCAGCAAGCCTACTTGTGCGCCAAACAGCGTCCGGCCGAGCAACCCAGCACACACCACCGTCCCCACACCCAGCAGCAGCGAGGCAATGCGGATCATGTACACCGCCCTTGTGCTACCCACACCGGGAAACTGATCATAATGCGGCGTAGGAATCATCAAATTCTTGTTCAAAACTTGGTTCGGATCACCGATAAACGCATGATCATTAAACACATGCACCGCCTCCAGATCAGACGTATCTACCCCGGCCGTCAACCCCGCCATCAACAAATAATAAAGCGGCGGCTGCGCCCCATCCTGCCGCCACTTCCCCGCATTATCCGGGTCTAGCACCACCAGCCCATTCCCATTCTGAATATGATGCACCACCGGGTAATGCTTATACTCATCCGAGGCCTCAAAAGGGGGCGTAACCGCCACATATACCGCCCCTAGTAATAGGTACACCCTAATTATGGCGGTCATCCACTTCCAAAAAGCTGTTTGATCCTGTAAATCACGCATTCCCCCATTTATGCCGTTTTTCCCCGAAGTTGTCCACAATCTAGGCGGGTTATCCACAGTTATTCACAGGTTATCAACAGTAACGATCATATTTTGCTTAACTGTCAAGTAGAACTAATGACCTTTTTTCAGGCAGCCTCACGGCCGCCCATCACCTACTTTTTGCCCACAGACTTAAAAGCGATCAAAAAAGCAGTAATCATCCCAGTCATAAAAACAATCGTCGCCAACAGCAGCAAGTCCAATAATCCAATAAACATAATTTTGCTCCTTTATTACAATATGGTGTAGATTGTACACAAACTGTTTGTGTTGTCAAGACACCAACATGATTACAAGTGTCAAAAGATGATAGAATTACCCGATGGAACACAAGACAGGCACATTTTACGCGCAAAACGGATTCAAGCTCTTTGAGCAATCATGGCGGATCGCTGCCCCCAAAGCATCTGTCATCATCGTGCATGGCTATTCTGAATACAGCGGCCGCTACACCCACGTCGCCGAATTTATGGCAGCGCACGGCTACGATGCGTTCGCGTTCGACCAATATGGCTACGGCCGTTCCGAAGGCGCACGCGCATTCCCCGACTCCTTCGACGACCACGCCCAAGACATCGCCCACTTTGCACGGCGAGTACGCCAGCAAACAGATAAAAAGCTGCCCGTCTACATGATCGCGCACAGCATGGGCGCGTTGCTATCGCTTCATGCGCTAGAGACATTGCTCGTTCCCATCGACGGCATCGTGACAACAGGGGCAGCCACGCGGGTCGGTGGCAACGTGCCAAAGCCAATGCAAGAGGTGTTCAAGCTGATGGCGAAAATCAAGCCGGAATATCGTCTGCACGGCGATGGCGGTGGCGAAATCTCCCGCGATCCGGCCGTCAGTGTGCGCTTCGCGGCCGACCCACACACATACAAAGCAGGCATTCCCCTACGGACAGCGACAGAGTTCGGCCGCGTTGGCCCCCTCGTCGAGCAAAACATCGGCCGCATCACGCTGCCCATCCTGTTCATGCACGGCACGGCCGACAATATCGCCGCCTACGAAGCGAGCGAATACATGCACAAACAAGTCGGCTCGGCCGACAAAACCCTCAAGCTATACGACGGCCTATTCCATGAAATCCTCAACGAGCCAGAGCAAACCATCATCATGGGCGACATCGTGGCATGGCTAGACGAGCGCGTGGCCCAGCACAAAACGCGCCACGCCTCCCACCATCAAAAGCGCACCAAAAAGAAACCCGTCGTCGATGACGGCAATCTAGGCAAAGTCGGTTAACATCCCCACAAAATCACGTCATTTTGCTTGCCTCCCGCATCTCATTCTGATTGAATGCGTACTATTATGAAGAAGCGTTTACTGTTGTTGCTCCTGCTCGTCATGGTCACGGCCGCCTGTGGTGAAAATACACCTCCATTGTCCACCACGCCCTCCGGCCGCCTGATCGTCGATACCGCCCAAAACCAAATCATCTCGCTCGACGTAGCAACACAGACGCAAACCGTCCTGTTTGAACGGCCGCAATTGAGCTGGATATACGAGATCGACGCATCGGCCGCAGCGGGACAAATCGCCATCGCCTACACACAGCCGCCCGAACTAAACAAAGCCCCCAAATATGACCGCAGTGGTATCTATTTGCTTGCGCTCGACGGATCGCAAACAGAACCACAACAATTGATCGGCGGCGACCGTGAAAACGAATGGTATGTCAACCCGATTTGGTCAGCCGACGGCGAAACGCTGTTTTATGTGCGCCAAACGATAGACATGCAAGCGGATAGCAGCTATGAGACCAATGTCTGGCTCGAACGCATCACTGTGGCGACAGGCGAAACTCAGCTATTGGCGGCCGATGCGGTCTGGCCGCGCCTTTCCAACGACGACAAAAAGCTGACATGGATCATCTATGATGCTGATCTCGACCAATTTGGGCTGAGTGTGGCCAACGCCGACGGCACAAATCAAAAAACGCTGCTCGACATTGGCGAAATGACCTCGATCAGCACCCCGATGTTTTCGCCTGATGACAAATGGATTTACTTTACGGCCGCGGCCGAGCAAACCAGTACAACACAAGTAGGGACACGGTTAACCGTGTCCCTGCTAAATCGTCTGATGGGCGTTCGCACAGCAGAAGCCCACGCCAAACATGATGTTGAAGGTCACTGGTGGCGCATTCCGGCCGACGGCGGCACACCCCAGCAAATCACCCAAACAATGCACAATATCGTCTATGGCGACTTTAGCCCCGTCAGCACCCATCTCGCCTACACCACCGCGAATGGCGGTCTCTATCTCGCTGACCAAAACGGCGAAAATGAGCAGATTTTGTCAGAGACAGTCATCTACCGCACCTTTGCATGGCTGCCATAACACAAATGAAAGGTTGTTTTCGTAAAGGGGTATTCGCCTTGTTGATCGTGCTTGTTTTGGCGATGGTGCTGCCCTACGCTATTCCGCTGCCACACCAAGAAACGGCCGACCGCGCCACACTCGCCCCGCCAGACAGTCAAACAATTACCGTCAACGACATCACCACGATAGTCGAACGACGCGGCCGCATCGGTGATCCGGCCGTCGTCCTCATTCACGGCTTCGGTGGCGCAACCACCAATTGGCACCCCACCCTCCCCGCGCTGGCCGACGCTGGCTTCGATGTAATCGCGCTCGATCTGCCCGGTTTTGGGCTGTCCGACAAACGGTTCGATGCCGATTACACCCATGCCAGTCAGGCTGATTTTATAGCGGCCGTCATGGATGCACTCGCCATCGACAGCGCGACAATGGTCGGGCATAGCATGGGGGGCAGCATCGTCGCCCACTTTGCCCAACGCCATCCCGGCCGCACAGACCGCCTCGTTTTTGTCG
>CALECP010000088.1 GCA_937949915.1 uncultured Anaerolineae bacterium | reverse complement strand
TAGACCATTTTTTGTCTTGACAATGGGGTGCAGCATAATGTTGTTGATGACAATATCGTGCCTTCCTTACTCCGCACCTATGGACATGATATTAACTATTTGTTCGATAGTGTTTTTGATACGCCTACAAACCCTGATGAGATTCAGACAAAATTTGAACAATGTGCCATGTTTATCGATCAAGAAAACTTCCCAGAAGCAAAGCGTTTGCTTGCACAGCTAGAATCTGAACTTGATTCAGACAACGCCGACCTAACGCATTTAAGAGGATTGATTGAATTTTTAGATGAGGGTGAGGAGGATACCGTTCCACTATGAGGTCGATTACAAAAGGTGCAGAACCTACTTCCCTTGTAGAGTATCGCGCACAACAATCACAATACTATGAGGGTGTTTATGATGACTTTCCTCATAAACGTGAGCTGAGAGAATCCTTGTTACAAGAACAAGGTTATCTTTGTTGTTATTGTATGCAGCGCATTGCTGCTCCTGAGTCAAATTGCATGAAAATTGAACATCATAAACCACGCAGGGGGCAAAACGCGCACCTAGATTTGGCATTGAGTTACAGTAACATGATGGCGGCTTGCAAAGGCGGCGAAGGAAGGGGTAAAAAGGATCAAATATGCGATACGCGCAAAGGGGACAAGTTGATTACGATTAATCCGCTGGCAGAAGGACAATGTGAACGATTGATTCACTATGCGTCAGGAAAAATATATTCAGCCGACTCCAATATTGATGATGATCTCGATAAACGACTAAATTTGAATCAGGCACGGTTGATAGAGAATCGCAAGCGCACAATTATTCGGGCAAGACAACTCTTTGAAAAACGATGTTCGGGAAGATGGACAGCAAATCAAATAAGCGTGGAAATTGAAAAATGGCGTTCTCGTAGTAAGGACGGTAAACATAGAGAGTATTGTCAGGTTGCAATTTACTATCTTGAAAAGAAGCTGAGAAAAATACAATCATGACATCAAAATATACTGATCATTTTCCAATTGTAAAAACTGATTGGACAGGATTTCCTGAGATAATTGATACAATTTAGACCTGACATAAAGTTAGGAATCTTATTCATATATTTTTCAGACGTTGAAAAACTGTGGTGTCATTTCCTGACAGATGCTAGTTACCCGCTTTCTGCTAGAATTAAGGGGTGGTATTGTGTGTCGGGATCGCGCTGATGTGATGGTCGGCCGATGCACTGTTCTCAGGAGTTAGCAGTTTATGCCTCATATTTCACCGATGCCGATGGATCAGGCAAATGGGTTTGTCCCTATCGCCCTGTTCGGCGCAGTCTTTTTATTTATGATTTTATTCGCCTTCCTGCCTCCTCGGCGGGCGGCGATTGCTTCCTTTCTCGCCGCATGGCTTTTTTTACCCATCGCGTCGTATGAGATCAATGGCTTGCCAGAGTATTCTAAATTATCAGCGACGACATTTGGTATTTTGTTAGCTGTTGTCGTCTTCGACTTCAAGCGACTGTTTACATTCCGGCCGAAATGGGTCGATCTGCCGATGGTGTTCTGGTGTTTTGCGCCGTTTATTTCTTCCATCTACAACGCCACATTCGACTTACTTCCTGAACTGAACAATCAACTCGGCTGGTACGATGGTGCGTCTGAATCGCTCGACCAAATTTTGCTATGGGGTGTGCCGTACTTCATCGGCCGTCTCTACTTCACCAACTGGAAAGAACTCAAAGATTTGGCGTATGGCATCATCATCAGCGGTCTCGTTTACGCACCTTTTATCCTGTTTGAAATGTACAGCAGCCCCCAGCTACACAAGCTGGTTTATGGCGCACACCAACATCGCTTCGATCAAACATTCCGTTTTGGCATGTGGCGGCCGATGGTGTTTATGCAGCACGGCCTCATGCTCGCCTTTTGGATGATGACCGTCGCCTTGCTCTGTATTTGGATGTGGCGATCTGGCACATTAACCAAAATCAAGGTGTTGGGCGTGTCATTCCATTTTCGGTGGGTGGCACTTTTCTTTGTGACGATGGTCATCTTCATCGTCTCAGCCAATGCGTGGCTGTGGATGTTGGCGGGGTTGTTTGCGCTGTTTGTCAGCGATCTCGTGCGGCGGCCGTGGCCGATTATTGTGATGATGGTGATCGTACCCATCTACCTAACACTGCAAAGTACAAGCGTCTGGCCGGCCGAATTGACCGTCGATTTTGCCACAGGGCTGTTTGGTGAAGAACGCGCCCAATCGCTTGAATACCGCTATATCAACGAAGAACGCCTCACCGAACATGCACGCAGTAGCTGGCTGTTTGGCTGGGCCGGTCACGACCGCCAAATTCCCGATCCCGGTTGGGGTGCGCGTGCCGTTCCCGACAGCGAATGGGTGATCGTCTTCGGCAAATTTGGTGCATTTGGACTCGCCTCCATGCTCGGCATTCTGTTCCTGCCCGTCCTCATTTTCATCTACAAATACCCTGTCTGGCTATGGAAGCAGCGCAATATCGCCCCGATGGCGGCGATGTCGATTATTCTTGTGCTGTACATGTACGACTTCTTGCTCAATGCGATGGTCAACCCGATGTTCATGCTCACGGCCGGAGGCTTGATGGGAACATTTGCCAACCTCCCCCAATGGTCTCAGCAAGTGATGAAAGCAAAGGTAGAAGAGCCGGAGAAAGCCAGCCAGCCCATCAGCCAGTCAGCCAGTCAGCCTGCTGGTTAGCAAGCTGTTTGTGTGATGGAGAGCGATTAAGGTGCGTGACTTTAGGGATATTCAGGCTTGGCATAAAGCACATGCTCTAACGTTGGCGGTATATAGGGCGACTGAACTGTTGCCCAGAGAGGAGAAATATGGTCTTGTCTCCCAAATGCGTCGCTCGGCCGCTTCTGTGCCAACAAATATCGCCGAAGGGTGCGGCCGGAACAGCGAAGCAGAATTAGCAAGATTTATGGAAATTAGTATGGGGTCAGCATGTGAGCTTGAATACCAGCTTCTTTTGTCATACGAACTTGGCTACTTGCTCCAAGCCGATTACCAAAAACTCAACCTTGCAACTATTGAAGTCAAAAAAATGCTTGCGCCATTCATCCGGCGGCTACGAAGCTGACCGGCTGACTAGCTGAAATGCTGATAAGCTGAAATGCTGATAAGCTGAAATGCTGATAAGCTGAAATGCTGATAAGCTGAAATGCTAACTTATGTGGACTGATTATCAAAACCGCCGCTTCTTCTCGTCGCTAGACGGTATACGTGGGCTGAGTATTCTGGCGGTATTGTGGCATCACACCGTTGAACCATTTGAGCAACTGCCGATCACGTCACGAGGTTTTTTGGGCGTAGACATGTTCTTTGTGATGAGCAGCTTTTTGATCGTCACCCTGCTGTTGCGTGAACGAGAACGACACAACGATATTTCGCTTCAAAAATTTTATATGCGGCGCACATTGCGGATTTTCCCCGTTTATTACGCCCTGCTACTGGTGCTGGCAATCCTGTTTTTTGGCGTAGCGCGTGACAGCGGAATGGCGGCCGATTTTCGATCTAAATTCCCCTTCTACATCACCTACACATCCAACTGGATACACGATCTCTCTATTTTGGCTGTCACATGGAGTTTGGCAACAGAGGAACAATTTTATCTATTCTACCCACTGCTCGAAAAATACCTCAAGAAGCTGGTGCTGCCCCTGATGGGCGTTTTCCTCATCATCAATCAGTTGATCAATTACGGTATTTTATTCCCGGTGGCACACAGCCAGCTAGAGATTTTGCAAAGCACCTTCACGCCGATCATTTTTGGCGTATTGCTGGCGCATTTGCTTTATAACCAGCGCGGTTTTGAGATAGCGTATCGACTGGTGGGCGAACGATGGTCGGCCGTCATTTTTGCCGTCGCGCTCCTCATTCTCATCAACATTCCTGCCTTTGGCAGCGACATTTCTGGCACACCCCGCTTGCTCATCCAAATTTTGATGACCCTGCTCGTTGCCAGCGTCGTGGTGCGCGAAGACCATCGCCTGCAACCATTGCTGCAAATCCGGCCGCTCATGCGTCTCGGCGTGTTGAGCTATGGTTTGTATCTCTTTCACATGTTGGTGCGCCACGTCGTCTATGCTGTCATGGCTCGCGTTGGCTTGCTCGAAGTGCCATTCCTGCTTCTGATCGCCGTCACCATCGGCACATGGATTGCGGCCGAACTCAGTTTCCGCTTTTTTGAGTCACCCTTTTTGAAATTGAAAAAACGATTCGTCGTGGTCAAATCAAGAGATTGACGAGCGACGAATGACGAGTGACGAGTGGAGATGATGCAGACCGCTTTTTGTTTAACCCGTTTTGATGATATAGATTTGACAGCAATGAAGCCAAGTCGTGATATGCACCACTCGTCGTTCGTCACTTGTCCCTCGTAATTACTTATGTTTGCCTTTATTCTCGTCAACTACAAAACGCCGCAATTGGTGATCGATTGTTTGGCTTCGCTTGCGCCACAGATAGACGGGGCACGGGATTGTGCTGTGGTGGTCGATAATTTGTCAGGGGACGATTCGGCCGCCATCATCCAGCAAGCGATCCGTGACCGGGGTTGGACGTGGGTTACGTTTGTACAATCGGCCGTCAATGGCGGCTTTTCGGCCGGGAACAATCTCGGTATGGCGGCCGTCGATGCCGAAGCGTACTGGCTGACCAACTCTGACACTATTTTCCGGCGGGACGCAGTGAACCAGATGCAGCAAGCCCTCGCCCTGCACCCTGAAGCAGGCATGATCAGCCCTCGCCTAGAGTGGCCGGACGAACAGCCGCAAATCAGTTGTTTCCGGCCGCACAGCCCCATCACCGAACTGATGGACGCAGCCAAAACAGGCCCGATTGACAAGCTGTTCAAGGGGCGCGAAGTGGCGATACCCGTGTCCGATGCCCCCATCCGGCCGCAATGGACGAGCTTTGCCAGCGTGGTGCTACGGCAAGCATGTGTGGCGCAAGTGGGCCCAATGGATGAGGGTTTTTTCATGTATTACGAAGATGTCGATTACGGCCGCCGGGTGACACAGGCTGGCTGGCAAATTTTGCACTGGCCGGCCGCACGAGTTATTCATTTGCGGGGTGGCACATCAGATGTGAAAGCGAAAACAAAGGCGCGAAAAAGACGGCCGACCTACTACTACGCCGCACGGTCACGCTATCTCGCCAAGCATTATGGCAAAGTCGGTTTGTGGGGCGCGAATGGGTTGTGGCTGTTCGGCCGTGCCATCAGCAAAACCCGTGAACTGCTCGGCAACAAAGCCCCCCACACCTGCGCCCACGAAGCCGAAGACATCTGGACAAATTGGCGCAACCCGCTTCAATCCTGACTAGGTGTTGCGATTGGCATATTTTGAATTAATGCGCGGAGAATCGCGTTCACTGTTTCGGCCGAAGTGAATACTTGTGCCACATCAGAGTCGAGTCGAATTAAGACATCGCTTGTGGGTATGGGGTTTGCAAAACGATTAGGACGGGCAACACTATAATCAAACGCATATTCAGACTTCAAATCATCCATATTTGTCTCAATAACTATTTTCTTCATAATCTTTTTGCTCATGTTTCGTTGTTAAACGCGAGCTAATAATGCGGATAACATTTGTGTATCGTCCGCATTCTGGGCAAGATATAGCTCCGCTAATCCTTTTAATGCGAGTATGAAATCAAGATGCCTCGGCTCGGCCGGGCATTTTTGTTCAAATGTTATCAGGCAGACCTACCCAATCAAGCAGATCAGTGGCATCGTAAACGCGAAACGCGGCAAAGGGCGAACCGTATGCACGGTCCGAGCGACGGGTTATTCCACCAAATACTTCATCCAGCCGAGGCATTGTATTTAGGTTAAGCCAATCACCGCCTTTTTGCATGCCATTTAGGAAACAATAGAGAGTCCAACCAGAATCATCGCCCATGTACATTGCGGGGCGTTTCCCGAAACTGTCCCACAATTGGTTTGCGTCTTTGGGTGTGAAATCATGCAAAGGTTCACCAGTGCCTAACCCGTTCTTACGGTGCCAGTCAATCGCCGCATTCTTGAGTTTGATGAATCCCGCCGCGAGTGATAGGTCGGTCATTGCGATTGCGGTTGCCCATCGAATTGTTAGTGTCGGATTGCCAGTTGCATCAACGAATTGCTTGTAGAACGCAGGCTCGTTGAGGACACCGGATATATGACCGTCGGGTACTGACGGTCCCGCAAAATCACGGCGGAAGCACACACCGTGCAGAAATGCATCCAAGTAATTGGTTGACGCGCACCCGATCCAATCGTCCGGATTGCGAAGAATGGTGTATGCTAGACACGACTCGATTTCAGATTCCCGATCGGACATCATATACTCCTATGGACTTCGGTTGCCAGCTAATGTCTGCTTCACCTGCAGACAAGGATTCGGAGCCGTAGGCTCGGTATCCGCAGGCTGTCAGGTGCAAGTTCTTGTTAAGCCGCACGTTCGG
>CALECP010000087.1 GCA_937949915.1 uncultured Anaerolineae bacterium | reverse complement strand
AGCATCATACGCTATCCTACACCAACAACAGCTTTTGTTAAAACGGCCGTTCACTTCCGGCCGATCCCACATTTGGGGTGTTGGTAATCATCAAGCGGATATTCTTTAATGCCCCAAATATGCCTTCTGCACTTCCTCATTCTTCTGCAACGCCTTCGCGTCATCACTCAACACGATCTCGCCCGTCTGCAACACATAGCCCCGATGCGACACCTGCAACGCCATGTGCGCGTTTTGCTCCACCAGCAAAATCGTCACGCCATCCTCATTGATCGATGTCACCGCCTCGAAAATCTGGTCAACCAGCACCGGCGCAAGCCCCATCGACGGCTCATCCATCAGCAACAAACGCGGTTGCGACATCAACGCCCGTGTGACCGCCAGCATCTGCTGCTCGCCACCACTCATCGTGCCAGCCAACTGCGTCTTGCGCTCGCCCAAGCGGGGGAACATCTCATACGATTTTTCGATATCCGCTTTAATCCCAGCCCGATCATTGCGATGGAACGCGCCCATCGCTAAATTTTCCTGCACCGTCAGCTTGGCAAACACACCGCGCCCCTCTGGCACCATCGCAATCCCCTTCGACACCAATTGATGCGCCTTGTATTTGGAAATATCTTCCCCTTCAAAGCGCACCGCCCCGATACGTGGCTTCATCAAGCCAGAAATCGTCTTCAGCGTCGTCGTCTTCCCTGCGCCGTTGCCACCGATCAACGAGACAACTTCCCCTTCATTGATGTCGAGTGTCACGCCTTTGAGCGCGTGAATGTTGCCGTAATATGTGTGAATCGCTTCTACTTCGAGCATTGCCATTACGCATCTTCTCCTGTTCCGCTTTCCGTTTCGCTGGCAACGGCCGCCTCTTCTGTCTCTTCATCGCCACCAAATGACAACCGTTCGCTTGCCCCGGCCGCGCCTTTGCCCAAATACGCTTCGATTACCTGCACATTGTTCTGAATTTCGTGCGGCAACCCTTCGGCGATCTTCTTGCCGTAATCCAGCACCGTTACCTTCTCTGATATGCCCATCACCACACGCATATCATGCTCGATCATCAGGACACTGACACCAAGATCGTCGCGTAGGCGGCGAATGAAATCAGTCGTCTCGGCCGTTTCTTTCGGATTCATCCCGGCCGTCGGTTCATCCAGCAGCAGTAGCTTCGGCTCAGTCGCCAACGCACGGGCAATTTCGAGCCGTCGCTGATAGCCATACGGCAAATTTTTCGCAAGCTGGTCGCCCAACTTGCCCATGCCCACAAACTCCAGCAACTCTTGCGCCTTCGCCTCTGTCTCGCGCTCCTCGCGCCGCACGGGCGGTGTGCCAAAAATCGCACCCAGCCACGTCGTCTTGAGGTGCGGCTCTCGGCCGACCATGATGTTTTCCAGTACCGACATATTGTTAAACAGCCGGATATTCTGGAACGTCCGCGCAATACCCATGCGCGTAATCTCAAACGTTTCCAGCCCCACGAGCGAATCGCCGTTAAATTCGAGCGTCCCCTCATTGATTTGGTAGAACCCGGTCAGGCAGTTGAAAAACGTCGTTTTCCCCGCCCCATTCGGCCCAATAATGCTGGCGATCACGCCCTCTTCGATTTCATAATCAAGATGATCGGTCGCGGTTAAACCACCGAAACGCTTCACGACTTGATGTGCTTTTAATAATGTGTTCGCCATAAAATCTACTATCCCTTTACTCGAATAAACATGACTGACAGCGATTGTGTCTGCATACAACAACCCGTTTTAACGGGTTTGCTTAGAGACAGGTGGGTCAATTCATTGCCCACCGGATGCCGTTAAACCGCCGAACCTGATCAGATCGTTATCTCAATCTCCAATGGACGGTTCAAGCCCCACGTCTTCATCGTCTCGGCCGAGTTCCCGCCGCTTGATCTCCGATGGCCACAACCCTTCCGGCCGTACCAACATCATCACGATCAACGCAATGCCGTAAAACAACAAGCGGAACTCCGCAAACTCGCGCAAAAGCTCCGGTACACCGATCAGCGCAAACGCACCCACGATCACGCCCGGAATACTGGCCAAGCCCCCGACGATGATCAAGCTCAACACATTGACCGAGATCAAAAGCTGGAAGCTGCTCGGATAAATCGATCCGATTTTGGCGGCGAAAACTGCGCCTGCCAAGCCGCCCGATGCGGCACTAAGCGTAAACGCGATCACTTTTGCATTGGTTGTGTTAATGCCCATCGCGGCCGCCACATCCTCATCTTCACGCATCGCCATCCACCGTCGGCCGATCCGCGAATTGTTCAGCCGTCGTGAGACAAACAGCATCAGCAAACAGACCAAAACGACAAGGTAAAACAGTTGCGGTGGCTTACCAAAAATTAGCTCGCCGTTTGTTACGCCCAGTGTGGCGAGATCCCAGCGGCCGAGAAATTCATTGATCGGCTGCAAAATGGTATCCGCAAATGTTGCAGCCACGCCGCCAATCGCCGCTTTTGGCACTTTCAAAATGCCCTGCGCCCCGCCGATGAACTCTTTAAGTGCATCTGACTTTGCCAATACACGAATAATCTCACCAAAGCCAAGCGTCGCAATCGCCAAATAGTCGCCCCGCATTCGCAGCACCGGCAACGCAAACAAAAACCCTGTCAGCATAGCAGCGAGGACGCAAATCGGGAGCGCAATCCAGAACGAAATCGGATTCGCTAAACCATACTCGCTTGTCGAAGTGAGCAACGCCATCAAATACGCGCCCACCGCAAAGTTTGTGACATAGCCCAAATCGAGCAGCCCCGCCATGCCGACCGCGATATTCAAGCCTAAGCCCATCAAAATATAGAGACCGACGTTGTTGACAATCTCTGTTAAATAAACGCCCAGTAGGGAGGGCAAAATCAGCACAAATAGTGTGACAAACAGCAGCGCAACCGCATTGCGAATACTACGTGTCCCTTTCGACATCCCCGCATTTATTTTGTCATATTGCGTCTTTGCGCCACTGCGCCAGATGAGCGACAGGAGTGTGATCACGCCAAAAATACCGAAGAAAGTAGCTGGCATCAGACCCGATTTTCCGAAAATGATGTCCATCGTCTCTCGTTCGAGGCGCGGCCGCAAAATGGTGACCAAAATCTCGGACATCAAGCCAAATCCCATCGCCCACAGAAAACCAGACAGCAATGCGCCACGTACTCGGCCGGGCAACAGCACGAGCAGTGCGCCGATAATCCCCAAAACGGTGAAAATCGGGAACAGCATCGTCGCGCCTGTCACCACATTTTCATGGCCCAGTGTCATCACTGTAATCAAGTCAGGCGACACATTGATAAACGAATCGCGGATCGACTCCCATACTTGGGTGAGCATGACGAGTAGGAAGACCGGCACGGCCGTCAGCAAACCAGCGACTGCGCCATGTATCAACATCATCGGTGACAGTGCTGCTTTACGCACGGCTAAATACCCGGCCGTCAGCGCGACAATAAAGTACATGATTTGCGCCAGCGACAACAATTGCACATTGCCAATCGTTGCCAGCTCAAAAACAATATCGCGCTCACTAAATGATTCGATGATGCCGATCATGCACATGCTGACCGTAATCAACCCCGCGATCAATCCGATCTTTGCTGTGTTGGAGAACATCATTTTTTCTTTGATCATGCCTTTTTCTCCGCTAATTTCTCACCGATGATCCCTTGCGGCCGGAAGATCAACACCAGCACCAGCATCGTAAACGCGATCACATCTTTCAACTGATGCGAACCGGGAACGCCCAGCCCTTCAAGGAACAGTGGCGGCCCCACCGCTTCGATCACGCCGAGGAACAGACCGCCCACGGCCGCGCCCGGAATGCTGCCGATACCACCGAGAACGGCGGCCGTAAACGCCTTGATCCCCGGCGTAAAGCCCATCACAAAATTCATCTGTCGGAACACCAGCGCATACAACACGCCAGCCACACCAGCCATCGCCGCGCCCACCACAAACGTCATCGTAATGGTGCGATCCACGTCGATGCCCATCAGGGTTGCTGCGTCTTTGTTTTCAGCCACAGCGCGAATCGCTTGTCCTGCACGGGTGCGCGTGACAAACAGTTGCAGCCCGATCAACATCAAAATCGACACGGCGATCACCACCACATCTATTTTGGCGATGTCGAATGCGCCGAATACAAATTTGCCGTCAAAAATATCAAATTCAGGGAACGGGACGAGCGACGAGCCAAACAAGCCCCGGAAAAAGTATTGCCAAAAAAAGGATGCGCCAATCGCTGTAATCAATGGCACAAGGCGCGGTGCAGAGCGCAACGGCCGATAAGCGATCCGCTCCGTTAGTACCGCCACCAGCACCGAAACCAGCATTGACGTGAGAAAAATAGCGATCAAGCAGAGAATCGGAAACTCGTTGATATACCCCGCATTATCGAGCGGAATAGCGACCAGCACGGCCGTGGTCATCGACCCCGCCATGAAAAATTCACCATGCGCGAAGTTGATCATAAACAGCACGCCGTACACCATCGTGTACCCGAGCGCGATCAGCGCGTACAGACTGCCCTGCGACAAGCCCGACACGAAAAAGTCGAGCCAATTGCCGAGCGTGTAATCGTTCCCCACGCCTAAAAAGAGCTTGGAAATTGTCCCCCAAAGGACGATGCCAATAATGCCTATCCGTAAGATAAGCAGAACAATGTCGATGTAATTGATTTTTTTAGACATGGAGATACCGATAATGATTAAAACGTCCCCGTAGGGACATGGCGCGCCA
>CALECP010000086.1 GCA_937949915.1 uncultured Anaerolineae bacterium | reverse complement strand
AACCCGTTTCCAAACGGGTTTTACACAGTGCCGGAAGGCACACTGACAGCCCGTGTGTTTCCAACACCAGGCGTAACCAAGGCAATAAATTGCCGATTACGCACAGATTTGACCGATTTTCACCTTAGCTTGATACCAATTGACGGTGTTTTGTGACTGCCCCGGTGCGGCCGCGACAGTCTGGGGCGTACCACAAGGGTACGCCCCACAACATACGGTGCTTTTTCTCAGCAATCAGCTACTTCCAGAACTGTTTTGCAAACGCCTTCGCCGCTTCTGCCAACACTTCCGGCGCAGACGCATCGCCAGAAATACCCTTCACCAGCGTCGTCTTCCACGTCTCGTATATCTTGAGAACACCGGCCGCCTCTTTATTGAACTTGAGGAAGAACAGTAAATCTTTCTCCCCCGCATTGCCAGATGATAGGCTGTTATAGCGGTCAAATAACGTCGATAGTTTGGTGTCGATCAACCATTTGGTGTTTTTCACCAAGCCGATCTTGATTTTGACCGCGCCGAGGGTAATGTTTTTGATGAAGCTATCATACGAGTTGATAATCGCCAGCGAGATTTGCTTCAGACCAAACACGATGTCATCTCGCGCCGCTTGCTCCATCATCACATACACCTCAAACAGCGCAGGATGCCCAGAGAACATGCCTGTGAGCGCGATATTTCGCATCGTGAAGGCTGGCTCAAGAATGGTGCGGCTAATCTCCAGCGATTTGGCCAACAGCCCGAACATGCTTTGGGCATACGCCGACTGAATGTTGACTGAGATACTGATCGAGACTGATATGCTGGCGAGTCCGAACCGGCCGGTGGGGTCTACAAAGCGCACAGGATCGTTGTTGGCGTAGGTGTATTTGTGGAGTGAGATCGGGTCGAACGGCACACCGATGTATTTGTCCATGCTCGTGAAACGGCCGACCGTTGTATCCATGTATCGCGCCCTGAGATAGTAGAAGCCCAGATTGGGATCGTACTGCTCACCCGCATACATGAAGTCAGTCTCGGTGCTACCCGTTCGGCCGAGCAAATTGCCCCACGCATCATAATCAAAACGATCTGTCACGCTGCCGCCGCTATCCGACAACAAGCGCGTACTCGTCTGACCATCATAATGGAAGTAAGCAATCGCGCCGCCCCGTTTCTGGCTGATCAAATCATGCCCATGCACATAGTCGATGATGTTTCCAGCACCATCTATCTCACGCAAAATAACTGAGTACGGCGTGTTGTGGTCGATCACGTAGCGGGCCGTCAGTGCGCCGTTTGTCCGCTCCTCGATCTTCATGCTGTTGATGTCATACACATACGTCAACGTTTCGTCCGGTGTGACCACTTCGAGCAATTCGTCGCGGTCTGAATAGGCGTATGTCGTCGTCTCTGTGCCATCATCGGCCGCCAGCATATTGCCATTCTCGTCCCATGTGTACGTGGTCGTCGTTGTGCCATCGCTTTCAGTTAATAGGCGATCATTCGCATCATACGTGTAGAGCGTAATGTCACCGTTCATCCCCTTCGTGGTGCGGTTGCCCACTGCGTCATACGTGTAGATATAATTGAGCGTCACATTGCCCGGATCAACGATTGTCTCGCTCGTCAGTCGATAGAGGCGATCATACGTGTAATCAACGGTACGGCCGTTCCCCTCCGTCAATTTGAGCCGTTCCCCGGCCGCGCCCAATGTGTAGGCGTAGCTTTCGATCACGCTGCCGTTCGCCGCCTTTTGCTCGATCAGCGTCAAGCGATTAAGCACATCATACGTGTACGCCGTCGATGTGCCATTTGGCAACGTCGTGCTGGCCAGATTGCCACTCGCGTCATACGTGTACGTCGTTACGCCGCCATCTGGATCAGTCGTTGTGATCAGGCGATAGAGCGCGTCATAGCTGTGGTTAATCGTGCCAGCCGGGCCACTCACACTCGTCACATTGCCCACGCCATCGTAGGTGTAGGTCAACGTTGTGCCATCCGGTTTGGTCTCGCTTTGCAGGCGGTCGGCCGCATCATACACATACGTCGTTGCGCCCGTCGCGTCGGCGGCCGAAGTGCGCCGATCATTGTTGCCATACGCATACGTGCGCGTTGTGCTGCCGCTCGTTTCACGAATGGTACGATCCAGGCTGTCGTAGCCAAACGTCGTCACTTCGCCGTTGAAATCAGTGTGCGTGATCACGTTACCGACCGCATCGTGCCAGAATGATTCCGCTTGCCCCAGCGGCAGTGTGCGCGAAATCACACGCCCCTGGCTATCTCGCCGCCACGTCGTTTCATTGCCACTCGCGTCGATGATGCCAACGAGATTGCCCACTTCGTCATAGTCGTAGCTGGTCGTCTGCGTCAGTGCGTCCGTCACGCTCAATAAGTTGCCAGCATGATCGTAATCGTACTCAGTCGCATACCCGCTTTGGTCGATCTCTTTGATCATGCGGCCGACCTTATCGTACTCAAACAGTTCTTGTGAGCCATCCGCAAATACGGTGCGAATGCGGCGATTGGCGGCATCATATTCGTGTGCTGTCACATTGCCAGCCGGGTTGGTCTGGGTGATCATGTTACCGGCTGCATCGTAATCGAAGGTGCTGATTTGCCCAATCGCGTTGGTCACGGCCGTCACGCGATTGAGCGCATCGTAGGTGTAGGCAAGCGTGCTGCCATTGCCGTCGGTGCGGCTGGCAATGCGGCCGACTGCATCCCACGTCAGGCTGTATGTAAATGGATTACCATCTGAATCAGTGTGGACTAACTCATTGATCTGCCCCACCGGATCGTAGGCAAATTCAACTTCGCGGCCGCTAAAGCCGACCATCTTCGTCACTTGCCCTTCAGGGTCATAATCGAGGGTGCGTTCGCTGCCGTCTGGGCGCACTTCGCTCAACAGATTGGCCGAATTATCGAACGCGCTGATCTGGGTTCGGCCGAGTGCGTCTGTCGCCTCAGTCGGCAAGCCCAGCTCGTTCAGTTCTGCGGCCGAAACAGTGCCATCTGGATACGTGATCTCGATCAACTGACCGCGCTCGTTATACCGATAGGACGTGATCTCACGGACGATGCTTTGCCCCGGCGCAGGCGCACGGCGCACCGTTTCCGTCAGCAGCAGCCCATTGCGATCATACGTGTACGTTGTGCTAGAGCCGTTTGGTTCGGTCAAGCTCGTCAAGTTGCCATTCGCATCGTAGCTGCGCGACCACGCCTGATTCTCTGCATCAGTCACACGGATTTCGTTGCCATTCGCATCATACGCATAGCGCGTCTGGTTGCCGAGTGCGTCCGTTTCGGTCAGCTTGTTATTGGCTGCATCATAGGTAAACGTCGTCACATTGCCCAATGGGTCGGTCATCGTCAATTCGTTGCCATTGGCATCGAACGTGCGTGTAATCGTGTTGCCAAGCGGGTCTGTTTCAGTCAGGCGATTATCGTTGTCGTCATACGTGTAAGCATAGGTGTTGCCAAGCGCATCGGTGCGGCTCACCACATTGCCATTCGCGTCAAACGTGCTGATCGTTTCATTGCCGTTTTCGTCCACTTGGCGGGTCACGTTCCCGTCGTCATCGTACTCAAAGCTAGACGCATAGCCCAAGCGGTCGGTCAAGCTGGTCAGCTTTGCGTCAAGGTCATGTGCGAGAGCCAGTTCGTTGCCATCTGCGTCCGTTGTTTTAACGAGGCGGCCGTCGTCGTCAAACTCGTTCCGTACAAAGCGCACACCGTTCGGCCCAAATATATCGATCAAATAATGATCATCGTAGCCAAATGTGGTTGTATCGGCCGCCTGATCATCGACGGCGATCAAATCTCCGGCCGCGTCATACGTGTAGTTAACTGTCTGTCCTTCCGGCTCTGTAATCGAGGTGATACGCCCCTGCAAATCGCGCTCAAACGTGATCGCTGTACCGCTCGAATGCGTGATGCCGTTGTCGTCAATCGTCAGCGTGTTGCCGTTGGCATCAGTCAAGCTCTCTAGCCCGTTCACTTCGTCGATTATTAGTTCGCGGCCGTCCAACGTCGTCAATTGATAGCGAGATGGGTCAAGCGTTTCGATGTCATAATCAACCAATTCGATGTCGCCACCGCCCGGGCCGCCTAGCACAATCGCATCTGCCCCGCCGAGTGCGACCAATTCGCCATTCGTGCCAGGGAACGGCTTGAACACAATGTCCACAAAGCGATGCGGATACAGTGTGCTACAGCGTGGCGACGCTTCTGGATAGAACTTGAAAACCTGATCCCCCGCCCGGATGCTGACGGTGTGCGGTTCGAGCGTTTCCATACAGTATTGCGGAATAAAGCCGCCGCCCGTCGTCATCTGCCACCCTTTGCCCAGCTCTTTCGACTCCTGTACGTTGATGTCGCGCACGTCAATCGACCAGCCCACGCCGAAGTCATTGCTGCGGCGATCTCGGCTATCGTATGTACGAACGATTTGGATCGGGATGCCAGATACTGGAATGTTGACATCGACAAACGAGAGTGAGAAGTTGCCGATTTTGCGCTGGTTATCGACAACTACGCTGATTTGGCTACCCACCGTTTGCCCGGCCGTGTCTGTGCCGATCAAGCGCACAAGGTTAATGCCATTAAACATCAGTGTCGGGTCCAGTGTGCCAACTGTTTGGGTTAGCACAGAGGTTGTGCCTGTCGTCACCGTTGTCCACACCGGGTTGGGGTCGTCAATCGCATATTGCAGCTTCCATTCAACCAGATCAGCACTGACCACCGTGCCAACAACATCGGTGCTATCGGTGATGATCGTCCCGTTGAGTGGGCTGACAATCGCTGTCTCTGGCGGTGCGCCGATCACCGGCTGAATCGAGGAAACAGTCAGCGTATCGGTGGCCTGATTGCCCACAGTGTCGTTGACGTATAGGCGCACTGTTACTTGCCCGTCAGGGAAAAGCAGCGGGTTAAATTGGCCGAGTACGCCGTTGATCACAGGCGTTGTGCCAGTGGCGAGAATGTATTGATTGCTATCCCCGTCCGTTTGGTAGGTCAGCGTCCAATCGTCGAGCGAGGGGCTGCTGGCGGTGCCGATGATGTCGCTGATACGCGAAATCGTATCACCATCGGCCGGGCTGCTCAATGCGGCCGTTGGCAGTTCGACCACGGCCGTTGTGAACACGATTTGATCGTTGCTCGCTGTGCCATTGGTGCCGGTGACGACGAGTGTGACGGTGTACGTGCCATCCGCGCCAAAGACGGGCGTGAATGTGCCAATCGCGGCGTTGGTAACGGTGGTTGTGCCGGTATTCAAGATGGTGGTGGCTGTCGCACTTTCGCTTGTTAGCACCCATTCTGTTACATCACCGGCAATGGCGGCGATAATCGGCGTAGGTTCGCGCAAGATGTCATCAGTGGCAGGCGTGATAATGTCTGCGATCAACTGATTGTTGGTGGGGGAAAGCGTGACGGGAACGAGGTCGGTGACGGTACGGCCGAACGTATCTGTAACCCGCAATGTCAGTGTGTAATTCCCTGCTGCATACAAATTCGG
>CALECP010000085.1 GCA_937949915.1 uncultured Anaerolineae bacterium | reverse complement strand
CCCCCTTCCCAAAGGATTGAAACTAACTATCTGAAGACCTTAGAATCAAGTTGACATATAAATGACATAAGGCTAGACTAGAATTGTATTCTTATTGGAGTGGTGGTGCGGGGCAAACGATAAACTCTTGCGTTTAGCTTTATCGTTGTACCTTCAACACTATAAAACAAAAATAAATAGACTCGCATAGATGTAGGCTGTTATTTGTGTGCTTTCTGGGCATACGTTTTCCTGTTTGTGTTTTTTGTGGTGAGGCGGCAAACACATGAGCCGATAGGTTGGGATTTTGGTCTACAAAATAGTGTGCAGCGAGTCGAGAAAGGGACGTGTGCGGAACGCGCATACAAATAAAAAAAGAGGTAATAAGGAGTAAGTACGTGATGAAATTTCTTCAAAAAAGAATGAGAGTTAGCGCATGGTTGATGATTGTGTCTGTGATTGTGGCGATTGGTACGCCTGCTTCGACTGAGGGATTTTTGCTGTTAATGCCAACGTTTAACGTTAATAGTATTGATGATGCTCCGGATATAGCACCGGGAGATGGGGTTTGTGATGCAGGTGGCGGCCGTTGTACGCTCCGGGCAGCGATTCAAGAGGTAAATGCTTCAACAGGCGTAACGGTGATCGATTTACGGCCGGGTAGCTACAACTTTTTAATTGCAGGTAGCAGTGAAGATGCGGCCGCGACTGGCGATCTAGACATCACAAAAAGCGTGGAGATTCGTGGGGCTGGGGAGACCAGCACCATTATTGATGCAGATCAACTTGATCGTGTTTTCCATCTCATCGGTGATATTCAGGTCACGATTACGGGTGTCACCATCCGTAATGGACAAACACCACTTGTGGAAGATGGCGGTGGTATTTGGGTCGATAAAACAGCGAATCTTATTTTGCATGACAGCATTATAGAGCAAAATTATTCTGGTCATTGGGGTGGTGGTATTCATGTCGATGAGAATGCAACTGCCTTGATCGACGACGTGAGGTTCTTCAACAATACAGCCAACTCATTGGGCGGTGGTCTCGATAACTTTAAGGGAACGGTTGACATTACCGAGTCGATCTTCCGTGACAATTTTGTGGAAGATGGCCCTGGTGGTGGTATTTACAACAGCACGTCTGGTGTGATGACGGTGCGGATGACGACGATTGAAGGCAATATCGCCACGAGTGATGGTGGTGGTATCTACAATGTCAAAGATACGGCCGATGCGATTGGTTCGCTCTCTGTTTTTGATAGTGCAATTATCAATAACGAAGCCTCGAATGGTGGTGGTATCTTTAACTTCGGCCTGCTCCAGATATTGCAAAATGTGACATTGAGCAATAATTTAGCCGGTACAAATGGCGGTGGTATCTATAACGGTGAAGATATTACCGTGATCAATCACGCGACTATTTATGAAAATGAAGCGGGGTCTGAGGGCGGCGGTATTTATAATGATGTCGATGGAGAGATCGCTATTCGCAACTCGATTATTGCCAACAATACATTTAACAATTGCAAGCCAATCAATCCGATTACATCGCTGGGGTACAACGTGGAAAGTGCCAATGATTGCGGTTTGGGGCAGGGGATCGATGCAGTTGACGATTTGCCAAATACAGACCCACAGCTCAATTCATTGCAGGATAATGGTGGGTTTACGTTTACGCATCAGCCAATTGAGTCAGATACAAGCCCGATTATCGATCAGGCAGTGACAGGCAATGCACCTCCCGGTATCGATCAGCGCGGTGTTAGTCGGCCGCAGGGTACAGCGTATGATATTGGCGCACATGAGTTGAAGGTGGCCGATCTCGCCATTGAAAAACGGGCGAGTAGTGATGATGTCTTGGCGGCCGATTTACTCACTTATACAGTCACAATCGAGAATATGGGGCAAAGTGAAGCGACGATGGTCGTGGTTGAAGATGTGCTTGATCCGCTCACCACATTTGTCAGTGCGGCCGGAGAATTTTGGTCGTGTAATGATGCGGGGACAAGCGTGATTTGTACCCGGCCGATTTTGCAAAGCGGTGAGTCGAGCGAGATTACAATTGTGGTGAAAGCACCCGATGATATAGCGACTGTCGTGAACCGAGTTGAAGTGGCATCTGAAATCACTGATCTTGATCCAGACAACAATACGGCCGCTGTTTCGACTGATGTGATTCCGGTTGCTGACCTAGATATTGTGAAAGAGGCTGACTTGACTGAAGTGAAAGCGGGTGAACCGCTTGCCTACACGTTTTCTGTGCATAATGCTGGGCCGAGCGAAGCGACAGATGTTGTGGTGACAGATACATTGATGGCGGGGCTGGTTTATGTGCCTAGCCCGCCAATTGCAGGATGGGATTGTGGCTATGATGCGGCGACACACGTGGTAACTTGTCGCTACGCGGCTTTGCCAGTAGGGGATGCGCCGCCGTTGGTGATCAATGTGAATGCACCGGCCGATCCGGGGCCGATTTACAATACGGCCGTTGTTTCGTCGGCCGTTCTTGATTTGGATGAGACAGATAACAGCTCAACGATTGAGACGACCGGTATCGCTTATGTTGACTTAGAAATTGTTAAGACGGCAAATGTCAGTAATGTGTTTGCGCGTGATCTGTTTACTTATACGTTGGCTGTGGATAACTATGGGCCGAGTACGGCCGAAAATGTGGTGATCACCGATACGCTTCCGGCCGATGTGATCTTTGTTGATTCAGTCAGTGGGGCGTATACGTGTGAGTACAATGGCGATAATCACACGGTTGTGTGTACATTGGTCACATTGCCAGCCGCTACTCCGACCGCTTTCATCGAGATCATGGTCCGTGCTACGGCCGAAGGCAGCACCATCAACAACAGTGTGGCAATCGCCTCTGATGCAGATGAGCCAGATTTTGCTAACAATACAGACGCACAAACGATCACGGTGATCCCGTTGGCTGATGTTGTCACTTCGCAGACACATGCACCCGAGCCGGTGCTGGCAAGTGATCCGATTACTTACACTATTTTGGTTGAGAACTTTGGTCCTAGTACGGCCGAAAATTTGCAAGTGTTGATCACGTTACCGGCTAATGGACAGTATCTCAATTCACTGGCCAGTGATTGGCAATGTGATTACATCACCAATACAGATATTGTGCGTTGTTCTTGGCAGGGCGGCTTCTTGCCAGACACAAGCAGTGAAATTGCTATTGTGGTGGCTGCACCGGCTGGCACAGCCTCGGCCGTTCTTAATGCGAACGCAACATCGACCACAGATGATCCAGATGACAACAACAATCATTCAAACGAAGGTGTGACCGTTTTGCCTAAGTCGGATTTGAGCATTACACAAAGTGATAACCTTGATCCGGTCAATGCGGGACAGTTGTACACGTATACCTTGACGATGCGAAACGATGGCCCTAGCGATGCAACTGATGTGACGTTATTCGACAAATTACCTGCGTCTGTGACGTATATCGCGGCCGATGGCGAGAATTGGCGTTGCACGGCCGACACGAACTTTAATGAGCTTGATTGCACATTGCCCAGCTTGCTTGTCGGTGAAGAAACGGTTGTGACAATTGTTATCCAGGCAGATGAAGCCGGTGGTATTTTCACCAATTACGCTGAAGTTGATGGTGCGCCATTTGACCAAGACAAGAGCAACAACACAACACAAGAAACAACGGCAACCAGCGATATGGCTAATTTGTCGATGTCGTTGACCGCATTGCCCAATCCGGTGGACGCGGCCGCATTATTGACATATACCCTGTCTGTGCATAATGCTGGGCCGAGTGTGGCGACTGATATTGTGGCTGTATATCAATGGCCTATCGACGCGGTGTACCAATCGGCCGGTGGCGATGGGTGGCTGTGTACGCCCAATGCAGCCAGCCGCGAAGTGACATGCGAGCGCGATACGGCCGTTGTTGGACTATCACCAGACATTACAGTTGTGGTGTTTGCGCCAGATGATGGCGATACGATAGATAGCTTGGCTACGGTAGACAGCGCGACATTTGACCCCGAAGAAGTAAGCAGCAATGTGGATGGGGAAATGGTAACGGTACGGCCGATCAGCGATCTGGAGATTGTGCTTTCTGATCCGGCCGATGTCGTCGATGCGGCCAGCGACTACATTTATGACATAGACGTGACCAATAATGGGCCAAGCCAAGCGACTGCGCTTGTTGTCTCGTTCAACATGCCTGTCGGCACATCGGTCGTCGGTGATGCTAGTCGGGATGGCTGGACGTGTGAGCGGATCAACAGCACTATTACCTGTACCCGTGCGACGCTAGATGCGAATAGTAGTAGCAGCATTCGCCATGTTCTACGCGCTCCCGATGAAGGGGGAGATGTGATGGCGAGTGTGGATGTGACAGCCGATACTGTTGACAACATGATGAGCAATAATAGCGCGATTGAAACAACCCCCATTCGCGCCATCGCCGATCTATCTATCGAGAAAACCGATTTAGTTGATCCGGTTAATGCGGCCGATTTGATTACCTATACTGTTGCCGTGACAAATAGTGGCCCCAGCAGTGCGGCCGGTGTTTCTGTGGTCGATACGCTGTCTCCATTGGTCACATTTGTAGCGGCCGATGGCAATGGCTGGACGTGTGGTTATGTCGAAGCATCTCATCTCATTGTTTGTGATGCAGATGACACGATTCCCGTCGGTATGAGCAACATGATCGACGTGGTTGTGCGCGCTCCAGCAGACCGGGATGATGTAGACAACACAGCGCAAGTAGAAGCCACAACATTTGATCCCAGTGCCGCCAACAATACCGCTATTGTCAATACCACTGTGACACCGGTCGCCGATTTACTCGTGTCGATCATCGATCAGCCTGTAACGGCCGATGCCCGACAAGGGGTGACGTATACCATTTCTGTTGTCAATGCAGGTCCCAGCACAGCCGATAGTGTTGCTCTTACCGTTACCGTACCGGATGATGCGATCATCGGGTTGATCGGTGGTATCGGTTGGACATGTGTCGCCGATAATGCGGCCGATACAGTGACGTGCTTGATCAACAATCTTCCTGCTGGCCCTGCACCGGACGTGATCGTAATGACTACGTCGCCACACAATGCGGGGGATGTGACGGCCGTGGCCACGGTGACCAGTAGCACGAACGATCTTGATGTGACGAATAACACGGCCGATACAGACACACGCATCATCGAAGTCGCGGATTTGTCGATTACAAAGACCGGTAGCGAAGACCCGGTCTATGCCGACCATGTATTGACCTACACCCTGCGTGTGAACAATGCAGGGCCAAGTGATGTTGCCTCTGTCCGTGTAGTCGATACGCTGCCGCCGGAAGTGACATTTGTCAGTGCTGCCGGTACGGGCTGGCTGTGCGATTATGTGGCGACAGGTCATTTGGTTGTTTGTGTACCAGATGGCGTGGTGCTGGTTGGTACGGCCGCGCCGATAGAGATCGCTGTTATCACGCCTGTAGATCGTGGATTCCTTGATAATACGGTGCGCGTCACATCAGACGCGGTTGACTATAACGATACGAACAATGCAGCCACATTAGGCACGAATGTGACACCGATTGCCGACCTCACGGTTGCGGTGACAGACACACCTGACCCAGTTGATGTCGGCGAATCGCTTATCTATCGTATCGAAACGCGCAACGTGGGTCCTAGCACGGCCGAGTTGCTGGTTCTTACCCACAAACTGCCTACCAGCGTCCGTTTTGACCAAGTTGTGCCATCGCCCGATTGGGAATGCGATTACAATCAGTTCACTCATACAGTCACTTGCCTGCTATCTGCTTTGCCAGTGGGTGATGCGCCTGTGGTCAACATTTTTGTCGATGCGGCCGCGGTCGATAGTACCGTCACAAGCGAGACGACGATTAGCGCAAGCACGCTTGATCTTGTTGCCAGCAACAATCGCACAACCAACGAAACAGATGTGACAACAACAGCTAATTTGCGGATCGAGAAACCACCGCAAGCGATCCAAACGGGTGCAACGGCCGTTTATCTATTCCATGTGGTCAATGCAGGCCCTGGTCAGGCGTTGGATAACAGCGCACGGGTGATTTTGCCTGACGTTGCTTCCTTCCTCGGTTGTCCACAAATCGCTTGTACGATGCTCAATAACGAGGTGACATTTGCCTTGCCTGATCTGCAACCGGGCGAAAGTGTCGTCCTTGCGGTAGAAGTTGATCCGAATACAACGGCCGTACTTGAGGCAACCGCTTCGACGAGTTCGAGCATTCCAGATGGTGATCTTGAAAACAACGAAATCACATGGCTGATCAATGGCTATACGCTCTTTATGCCACTGATGATGACACCATAAACGGCCGTTTTTTTACACGCTTTGCAGGGGGATAATTTTAGAGTCATCTCCCTGCAAAGCGATTTAATGACACACTATTTTTCCGGGATTCCGGGGGTAACAAAATGAAAAAAATATATTTAATCGGCTTTTTAGGATTTTTATTTTCGTTCAATTTATTTGCACTTATTGGCTATGCGGCGACCGATCCATTTGAGGTAAATATGACCGACGATATCCCCGATGCCAACATTGGGGACATGATTTGTGATGTGGATACCACAATGCCGGGAAAACAATGTACTCTTCGCGCCGCTATTCAAGAGGCGAACGCATCGTTGGATGACGACGACATCATCACGCTTCGTGCTGATACATATATTTTGACACAAGTGGGCAAAAATGAAGACATTGCCGCCACAGGTGATCTCGATATTATCGACGATTTGATCATTCAGGGAGAAGGGGCGACTTCAACCGTGATTGATGGCGACCAAATCGACCGTATTTTTCATATTATTGGTGCCATTGATGTTCAAATCCATGGGGTTACGCTGCAAAATGGGGCAACAGATAGCGGCGAAGATGGGGGGGCAATTTTTAATAGCAGCAATGCGAATACTATTTTGCAAGATAGCATCGTGCAAAACAATACGGCCGCGCAGTGGGGCGGTGGCATCGCTAACAACAGTAGTGCAAAAATTCTGATCAACAATGTGCAAGTCCGTGATAATGTTGCTGGTTCTATTGGCGGTGGGGTTGATAACCATAACGGCACAATGGAAATCGCTAATTCGATTATTGCGAACAATGAGGCGGTGGCAAAATCGGGGGGCGGTGTGTACAACGATGGCCAATTGACGATAGAAAACAGTTGGATCAAGGACAATACAGCGTTGCTAGATGGGGGCGGTATTTTTAATTTTGAAACATTGTCGCTGAAGGCAAGCTCCTTGACTGGCAATACGGCCGGGGACGATGCGGCTGGATTATTTAACTATGGTGATCTCATTTTGGAGAATGTGACATTGACCGAGAATGTGGCAGGGCGCGTCGGGGGTGGCTTTTTTAATTTGGGAACATCTGATATTACCAACGTAACGATTGCAGCGAACGAAGCGATCAGTGCAGGTGGTTTTTTCAATGATGGCTTTGCCAATATGGCGAACACGATTATCGCGGTCAATATAGGAGGCAATTGCGAACGCTTCCATGTAATCGATTCATTAGGCCACAACTTGGAAGACGGGACAAGCTGTGTTTTGACTGCAACGAATGACATTAGCAACGGTATGCCTGCATTGGAAACGGTGGCTGACAATGGGGGGATTGCGCCTACGATGGCTCTGTTGTCTACCAGCGATGCGCTGGATAATGCGGACGCTGATTTTTGCCCGTTCAAGGATGCGCGTGGTGCAACACGGCCGCAAGGCAATGGCTGCGACATCGGTGCGTATGAAGAAGCATCGGCCGACGTTTCAATCGAAAAACGTCTGCTGACACCGCTCCCGATTTATGCGGGTAGCACTGTCGTATATGAATTGTTGGTGCGTAACGCGGGAGATAGCGAGGCGATTGACGTGGTGATTACCGATACGCTTCCGGCCGGAACAGCCTACATCGACACGCCGAGTAATAACTGGACGTGCCAAGAAAACAGTGGCGTGGTGGTGTGTGAAACAGCTTTGATCGCTCGCAATGGTGTCTCTGATCCGTTGGTGATGACTGTCGTAATGCCACCAGATGCAGGGCAAATTAATAATAACGCGACAACGCTATCGGCTCTTCCTGATCCTGATGTGAGCAACAATAGCACGTCTCTGCTGACGATGGTTGATGGCGCAGCCGAACTGGGGGTGCGGGCGATTCCGAATACGACGCAAATCAATGTTGGCGATCCGCTTACCTTTACGGTATTGGTGAGCAATACGGGGCCAAGTGCGGCCGCGCAAGTAACAATGACACTGGCGATTCCAACCAATTTTGCTTCGTATAGTGGTTACGCTGGTGACGACTGGGCTTGCCAAATGGTAACAGGGGAACTGGTCTGTACGGCCGATACATTAGCCACTGGCACACATGAGATTGTGTTAACGATGACCGCTTTGCAAGGGGGCGTTGATGTCTTTGTTCCGATCAATATAACGGCCGGGAGTTATGATGATTATCTACCTAATAACAGTACAACCGCATTTATTGGCAATACGATCACGCCGCGTGTCGATCTAGCGATTGATGTAATAGATGTATCTGACCCTATACTTGCTGGAGAAATTTTTACTTATACGCTTGATGCGACTAATTTTTCTGCACCGTCTGCGACAGGTGTACAGGTTGTGCATGAGCTTCCCATTGGAATGATATATGCAGGATATACGGGGGTAGGGTGGATGTGTACGGCCGTTGATCATATCGTCACCTGCACGCTGCCTATGCTGGCTGGAACGACCACAGAGGCGGTGGAGATTGCGGTGATCGCGCCCGATGATTCTGGCTTATTGACGACGCGCTCGACAATTGCTTCGGATACGGACGAATTGAATGAGAGCAATAACGCGGATAATTTTAATGTGACTGTCCAAGCAGCAGCTGACCTGTCTGTGACTGGTAATTTTCTCCATGAATTGGGAGAAACTGTTGTGCCGGGAGAGGAGATCATTTATACGATCAAGGCTGAGAACAACGGGGCAAGCACGGCCGTGTCCTCTCTCTTTACCGTGACAGTGCCTACTGGGGCGGCTTATATCAGTGCCAATGGTGCATGGTCGTGTGGTTCAGATGGGGTAGACGTGATCTGCGCCCGGAGCTTGTTTGCGGCCGATACGGCCGACACAATCGACCTGCGCGTTATCGCAACAGTGACAGCCACAGTAAGCGGCACGGTGACTATTTCATCCCAAACTATCGACCCAGATTTAACCAATAATAGCAGCGTATTAGGGGAATCACTCCCGACAAGTGTCATTCTGTCGTCGCTTTCTAGTTTAGCTGTCATAGATGTATGGTGGCTGGTCATATTCGCTTTTCCGCTCTTTTCTGCCACGCTATTCCTGACTGTAGCAAGGCGTTATCGATCTACTTCTGTTTGATTTCTGTTTGTAATTGCTAGGAGAAAATATCATGTCTAAATATACGATTATCCAAATTCTTGATAACCTTTCAAAACGAGAGAATGTGTTGCGCTTGGTGCTGGCGATGGGTCTGTTGCTGCCTTATTTTACCAGACCACAGCAGGCGACTGCGCTATCAGATACGGGGACTGATTATGATGAGGCGCAAGCGTTGCGTAATTCGGCCGATCCGGCGACCTACCTGCCTCCGGCCGCGCAACTGCCTTTTCAAGACAGCGAGGTCGCATCGCCGTTCGATTTCTTGAACGAGTATGCGTCTAGTAATCCATTTGACATGATGCCTTCTTTTGAGCAGGAGACGGCCGGAACTGATCCGGCATCTTCCCTCCTCGATTTTGTTGATGAGACGGCCGCGCCGCTCGATGAACAGATAGAGACAGAAGTGGAAGAAGTCGAAGAGCGTTCGCTATTTGAGCGTATTGGTAATTGGTTTGTAGCTGAAGATGAGTTGACAGAGCCGCCTATTGTGATGACGCATCACATCTTCTTGCCGACCATTAATTCGGCCGGGATAGTCGCTACACAGCCCGATCCCATACCAGACCCCACGCCGCTCCCTGTTTCGACGCATGTACCGACATTGAATAATAATGCGGCCGATCCTGATTTTGTCTATCAATCACCTGATGACAAAGTGACATTGACGTTGCAGGCGCACCATGATATTGAGAGTCCGGCTGTTACCTACCAAGCTATTAACCTACAAACACGTTCATCGCTGGCACAGTTCAAAGATCGTGGCTTGAACGCTTTATTCAAACTGGATGTGGTAGACGGCTCTGAAAGCATAACCTGGCTTTCCCGTGATGCTAAGATCGATGTGCAATATGTGGGTTTGTCGGATCATCAAGCGGCCGATCTCAAGCTGTATGGCTACGATCAAGAACGTGATATCTGGTTTGATCTGCCGACATCGATCAATACAGCTAATCGCACAGTGACCGCTAAAACATCGCTACTTTCTACCTTCGCACTTGCGCTTGCGCCTAATGGTGCAGATATTGATCCATGTGCGGAAGTAACGCCCTTGATCGCCGAAAACGAATACCCTAATGACATTATGGGGGGGGGGACTCATGCAACTGGGTGGGATGAAGAAATCCCACAAAACGTCCCTCATCCATTGGTTGCCTTAATGTCACCGGGCTATATTGTGCGCCCAACGATCTTCACGCATATTCGTGGTACAGATGCGTACCTCTCATCTGATCCAGCTTCCGATACGATTCCTGGTACGGTGTATGCGGGAGATCCTTATACATCGCAACCACTTCACACGATGGGCAAAGCTGAAATGACGATGACGTATGCGGCCGCTCCTGGTATCGATCCACCAATCAATTCAGGGCCGTGGTTAAAAGATATGGCCGCCGGTGACTTCCCTACACCAACCCTGCCTGATCAAGATATTACAGAGTATTTGCCGATACTGAGTTCGGCTGTTGTTGGTAACACAACAATTGCACCTGATTTTGTTGATGTCACGATTGACCCGATCACCTTAGAGTATGAAGTAGGACTACTTTCTGGTACACGTGGATACTATATTGTGCGTGCTGATGTGCAACCGCCTGATTATGTCTCTGTTGAGACGTACCATGATGGTGCAGGCGGTGTTCGCATTACGGTGGAAGCGACTGACAACTGCGCGGTTCAAGGCATTGCCGTTGTCGCACAGACAACAAGTGGCGGCTCTGTCACAGCTAGTGATGGTGGCTTGATGACGTACACCAGTGATAGTGGGTCTGGTATGGACAATGGTGTGGGCTTCTATGAAATTCTGCTCAATTTGGAAACAACGGGAACAAACACATACAATCTTATTTTGACTGATATGGCGCACTATGATCCGGCCGATCCGAATCATCCTGTGCCTTTGTCGATGACGGAACCGGCGACTGATCAAGAAGGGGCCGGAATGCCACAAAAGTGCGAATCAGATGGCTGTGGTTGCACAGGTGATACGTGTGGTTGGGTTGGTGATCCTGTTAGTACAGCAAGCGGCAACTTTGTGATGCAGGTGGTTGATGCAATGGTCGCGGGTGTCGGAGATACGATGCTCGACATTATTCGTTCCTACAATTCGTCGCAGTCTCAAACATTCCCCAGCTTTGTGGGGCCAGTATATGAGCCAGTAGGTATTTTCGGGCAGGGGTGGAGTAGCCCATTCAAGTTTGAAGTTGAATTGGTGAGCAATTTGCCTGGTGTGGGGCCGGGTGTCAAGGTGATCTATCCTGACGGCCGCTCTGCACGGTACGCGGGTTTGTCTGGCACATTAGCACCGGTTACGCCGGGTGAGGTTAATCTAGTGACGGTTAGTGGTGGCAATGTCACGATTTATGATATTCAAACGTTGAAAACATACACGTTCCAAGCACCGGTCGTGCCTACCCCGGCCCAGTCAGTTGTGTCTGCCCAGATTGTGAAAGAAGAAGATGCCAACGGAAACTGGATCGAATATACACAAGGCGCGTATGGGCCAATCTCGATCAAGAACAGTGCAAATCGTGAATTGATCTTGAACTATTTGACTGTGACTGATGCAAATGGCGTATCGCATGGTCTTTTGCAGCAAATCACAGGGCCGGAGGGATTGAACATCACGTACACGTATGATCAGGTTAATCTCCTTTTGGAGAGTGTGAACGATTCGCGCAATCAGACAACAGAATATGTGTATGAGACGGGGACAAACAAGCTGATAGAGATCATTAGTCCGAAGGGGCATGATTCGATGACGCTTTCGTATTATGCGGACGGCCGTGTACAGAACCAAACAATCGGTGCAACTGAAAGCTACACATTTGCTTATGATGACATCGCTCGTGTACATACTGTGACTGATAGCTTGGGTAATACGGAAACGCACAGCTACGATGGTGTAGACCGTATTACTAGTATTCAGGATGGTATTGGTTATGCGGAATCGTTTACACATACAGCCGATGATTATCGTAGTGCGAAAGATACGAAAAACAGCAATGCGTATGCGTATGGGTATGACGCGGCCGGAAACATGACGACTGTCACTGGCCCTAATGGCTATAACGTTACCTACACCTATACATCGCTCAATCGGCCGCAAACGATCATCGACTCCGAAGGGCGCACGACGGCTTTTGCGTATGATGGAGCGGGCAATATGACATCGATCACCAATGATTTGGGTGACACAATGACGATGGGTTATAACGGCGATGGACAACCGACAACGATCACCGACTACAACGGTAACGTGATCAATATGACGTATGATCCAACGACTGGTGATTTGGCTTCGGTAACGAATGGAGAGGGTGAAACGGTTAACTTTGGTTATGATGACCTCGGCCGTATGTCTACCATGACGACGCACGAAGGCAACCCGTTCGCCTTTGAGTATGACATCGCCAGCGATTTGATTACCAAAGTCAGTGGGCCACTAGGATATGAGATTGCCTACACGTATGACGCGAACGGCAATATCGAGACAGAAACAGATGCGCGGGGGAACGTAACAACGTATGCGTTTGACGGGTCTGAAAACTTGGTGACAGTGGTCGATGCGCTGGCAAATGTGACCACGTTTGCGTATGACGCAATGAATAATTTGGCGAGTGTGACCGACGCTGAAATGCACACGACCAGTTATGTATACGATGGGGTGTATAACTTGACGGCGATCAATGCGCCAGAGGGCCGAACGACCCTGTTTGAGTATGATGGTGAGAGCAACATCACGAAGATCACCGATGGTGAGGGGCGCGATACGGAATTGGTGTATGACGGCCGTAACCGCCTGACCGACATCATCGACCCACTAAATAACACAACCACATTAACGTATGACAAAGTGGACAACATCACATCGATCAACGATGCGAACACACACGTCACTACCTATGAATACGATAATTTGGATCGATTGATCAAAGAAACAAATCCTGAAGGTGAGGAGACTGATTACACGTATGATCCGAATGGCAATCTGACAGAAGTGGAGGATGCTGAGGGGAATGCGACTAAGTTGGTTTATGACGCGGCCGACCGCATGATTGAGATAGAGAATGCGGAGAGTGAGAAGGTGCTGTTTGAGTATGACAGCTTGGGCAATATCGTGAAGCTGACGCAGCCGAATGGTGTGCCTGTAGGTTGGGTGTATGACGAACTTTATCGGCCGACCACGCTGATCCAAAATGCAACGGGTGGCGCGGCCGACAGCGAGACGAATGTCACCTATCAGTTTGAGT